>CAZUAK010000007.1:0-35455 GCA_964618395.1 uncultured Sangeribacter sp. | reverse complement strand
CACATAGCTCGCTATGTTCCTTCGCCTGCAGAACAAAAATCGACTCAAGGCTGCGCCCCGTGCGGCTGCCATTTTTTTGAAACGGGGTCTTACTTCGCAATTATTTTGAGCAACAATGCCGCTATTGCGTTAACACTTTTAACGATTTCAGTCAGCAAAAACCCTTGTTTGGGTTATCTACGGTTCTTACCGCTGACTGGGCCCTTCGACGGCCTTTGCGTCGGCAGAAACGTCGGCGGGGCGCTCTGTCATTTCAGGGGCGACATCGGGCGGAAGCAGTGTCCGGGGATCTACCGAGTCGGCCGCCGTGACGATGATCTTGCTCGCACCGCGCCAGGGCAGTGTGGCGCGATAGCGTTCGTAGGTGACCTTGACCGGACGCCCGGTGCCTAAGTAGCGTTTCAGCTCGTTGGCCACCTCTTTGTCCTTGACCGAGAAGGTGAAGTCGCGGCGGTAGATGCGCGTCGTGTCGTGAAGCTCTTTATAGGGAAGAAGCACACCCTCATAGGTTTTGAAGAGCATGCCCCGGTACTCGATGCCCTCCAGATAGCCGCTTTGAGTGGCCTCCGTGACGTAGGGATTGAGGAACCTCAGCCAGAAACCGATGATGAGCGCAACGCCCAATACCGCCGCTCCGAGCCATATCCATGTCAGGTGACGCTTCGGGTGGTGCGGGAGGATGTGGGCGAATTCAGACTCGTCCTCGTCCCAGTAGTCGGGGTTGTCGGGAGTCAGCTTCGGTTTTTTGGGTTCCACCGGCTTATCGGGCACATCAGGGCCGTCGAAGTAGTCGGGCGACTCATCTTCGTCATCGGCCTTGAATGGGTGTTTGAAATTCATCATAGGTTATTTTGTGACGGGGGGTTACTTTCAAATAGGGTCTTATGTGGCAGTCAACGGGGTGTCAGTGCGGTCTCTTTTACGCGACGTGCGGCTTCCGGCCGCGATATAGATCATGGTGTATATGCCGAGCAGCACGAGCATCACCGTCTGACCGCTCCACTGGAGCATCGAGAAGGCGACACCCTCGCTGTCGGTGACGCCGTAGAGCGAGAGGCCGAACATGATGGCGAGGTTCCAGGGTCCGAGACCTCCGTTTGAAGGGATGGCCATGCCGACAGAGCTGAGTACGAAAGCCACCAGACAAGGTATCAGTCCGTATGCGAGCGCGGAAGACTCACACAGGCGTGCGGTGAAGTCAAAGGCGAAAAAGGCGACATACAGCTGGACATAATAACACCCCCAGAGGGCGACAGTCAGCAGTATGAATTTCAGCCTCCCCTTCATTGTCAGAACGGTCGCGAATCCGGCCCATACCTTCGCGATGAGTTCCAGTCCCCTCCTGACAAGACGCGTGTTCCTCAAGAGCATGAGCAGGGCCAGCACCAGCACGAGCGCAGCGACCGCCACTGTCCAGGCCATGGGGTCACGGAGCAGCGCGAGCATGTCGCGGCCGACGGCATACCGGTCCATAAAGGCCTCGATGGCGCCGAAGGCGACGGCCAGGGCCAGCAGGAACATGAAGAGCACCGCGACGGCATCGGCCGCGCGGTCTGCGACCAGCGAGCCTAACACGGTCGCGAAAGAGGCCTTCCCTTTGCGCGAGACGTAGGTGCACCGCCAGAGTTCTCCGAGACGGGGAAAGAGCAGGTTGAGGGCGTAACAGCCGAAGACTGAACAGCACAACGCCATCAACGGCACGTGGATGTCGAGAGAGCGCAGCTGAAGCCTCCAGCGGAGTGCGCGGACAATGTGCGAGACGACACTCAGCCCCATCGCCGCCAGTATCCACCAGTAGTCAACCGGGCCGCGCAGGATGGTCATCATCTCCCCGAAGGGGACCTTCGCGAACATGTACCACACGAGACAGACCGTAAGAGCGACCGGTATCCCGATGCTCAATACTTTCTTCAAGATTTTGGCTGCTTTTGAAGGGGTGGTGTCAGACATTGGTCAGTTTGCGCTTTTAAGAGTGCAAAATTAACGATTTTTTCCTTATCTTCGCGCTCATGAAAAGGATTGTGCTGATTTATTTTCTTCTCCTTACGTTTCCGCTCTTCGGGCGGACCCTCGTTGTGGGCGATGGCTCAGAGCGCCTCTCCCCTTTCGAGTATGCCGGGTCTGACTCGGTAGACACGCTTCTTATCGTCTCAGATCGCCATACAACGGTCGAAATCGGCGAGTATGCCTTTTGGGACTGCACGTCGCTGAGGTGTGTGGAAGTCTCGGGCGAGGGTGCGGTCAAGCTCCATGAGGGGGCTTTCAAGGGTTGCGTCTCGCTCAGGGAGGTCCTGCTGTCAGAGGCGACCTCTCTTGAGGGCCAGTATATTTTCAGCGGCTGCGGCTCTCTCGAGAGTGTCCGCCTTCCGCAGTCGCTCTCGGTGATTCCGCCCCAAAGCTTTTCATATTGCACATCGCTGACCCAGGTCACCCTCCCCGAGGGTCTGAAGCGGATTGGCAACAATGCCTTCAGTGAGTGTTCGGCCCTAAAGCGGGTCGTTGTCCCCCCATCGGTCACTGAACTTGAGAGTTACGCCTTTTCGGGATGCCGATCTCTAACGGAGGCTACGCTTCCGGCAAACGGTTCGCTATTAGGGGAACTGATCTTCAGCGGATGCGGAAACCTCCAGCGTCTCATCGAGCCGAGCGGTACGGTGCCACCCTTTGACTGCAACAGTTTCATTTTCGAGCCGGATGACTCGGAGGCCTACACCCGCTGCGTCCTATTGGTTCCTGAGGGGACCGTTTCACGCTACCGTGAAAGTCCCTCCTGGTCCCTCTTCAGGCGCATTGAACCCCTGACATCACGTTAGAATCCCCGTTAAAAAAACTTATCCAATTTGTGGGTTAAGGTTTTAGTGGCTAATTTTGCACCGCTTTTCCGCACGATACATCCTGCGCGGAGACCACTAACTAAACCTACCTTCAAATAACTAAACCTACCTTCAAAACGGGGTCTGAGACCTCTTTGAGTAATGCTTCGAAAACTAACCTTCATCATCCTGTTCGTCCTCGCGATTTCTGGCACAGCCTCCCTGTTTGCCAATTATCCTTTCGTGTATAGGAACGACGGTAAATTCGACCGACTTGATCCCCATGCCAACCTGACCCTCTATCACTCGGTCGAGGACTCTGTCCTTTTTATGGAGGAAGAGGACTTCACCATACCGTTGAGAGCAGTCGACAGTATCTCTGTCCGCCGGACTGATATTCCGTCGCTATATTTCACGTTCACCGAGAATCCGGATTTGGAGTGGGTTGTCAGCAAGGAAGACTATATTCCGGCTGAGCTCGAGATAAAAGGCGGTGGAATGGTCGAGGACATTTCCGGCCTGACTCTCTCTGTAAAGGGCCGCGGAAACTCGACCTGGGTGATGCCCAAGAAGCCCATGAGGATGAAGTTTTCTAAAAAGACCTCCATCTGCGGTTTCAAGAAGGCCAAGAACTATGTTCTGCTCAGCAACTATCTTGACCAGACACATTTGAAGAACGCCGTCGGCCTTTGGCTCGCACGCCGAATCGGGATGGAGTACACCAATCACACAATGCCCTGTAACGTCTACGTGAACGGGAAGTACTGCGGCCTCTACCTGCTGACCGAAAAAGTGGGAATCAACAGCGGTTCGGTTGACATTGACGAGGAGAAGGGAATCCTTTTCGAACTCGATGACCATTTTGATGAGAACTATAAGTTCCATTCAGCATATTACAACCTCCCGGTGATGGTCAAGGACCCTGACTTCGATGAACTTTACGAAAATGACCCCGAGGGTCTGACACCGGAGGAGAGGCTCGGACTGTGGCGCGAGGACTTTGAACGCGCCGAAAAGGCCGTGTGGAGGAAGAAAGGGGAAACGGCGATTGACATGCAGTCGGCTGTGGACTATTACTTCATAATGAATTTTGTGAATAACAACGAGTTCGGTTTCCCCAGAAGCGTCTATATGTACAAAAGGGATTTGGAAGCTGATTCGCTGTATCATTTCGGTCCGGTGTGGGATCTTGACGTCACGTTTAACCTCTACCGTCAGGAGCCTCCCGGCGAGGTCGTCAAGCCCGAAGGTGACGTGTGGGCACCCGGAATTATGGAAGACCTGAGAAGGCATTCTCAGTTTAAGGAGCTTTACACCCGCAGGCTGCAGCAGCTCAGAGATGAGTTCTATCCCGAGCTGAAAGAGTGGTGTGCCGAGTATGCGGAGCTTATCGAGCCGGCCGCCCGTATGGACGGCCTCAGGTGGCCGTTGTCGCAGAGTCTCGGGTGGGCATGGCGCGTTTCGTCTTTCGACAACCGCAAATACGTGGAGGAACTGATGGACTGGATTCAGCAGCGTTATGAGTTCTTGATTAAGGAGCTTCCGGCTGAACCTATCCTTCCGGAAGAGCCGGGATCGGAAGAGCCCGAGAGCACGGACGAAGAGTCCGGAGCTAACGGTGACGACATCCCCGACGCTACCGCAGGGGACCCCGGCATTCTCGGTGACGATGAACCCGAAACACCCGGAGAGGATCCCGGTGCCCTCGAGGATGACGAACCAGAGATACCCGGAGAGGACCCCGGCCTCCTCGGAGATGACGAACCGGGAGAGATAAGGTATATTACTCATCTTCAGGTCCATTCTCATGACTCCGTGCTCCACTCGATAAAGGTTGACAATGACCTCCGGCTCAATTTCAGTGACGGCCAGCTTACCGTAGCTTCTCAGGGAAATGAAGTGACCTATATGCTCGACGATGTGAAGCGTCTTACGTATGTCCCGGTCGAAGAAAAGGAGATACCGACAGCCGTCGAAGCCCCCTTCAATCTACCCGAAATCATGATCGCCGAGGACGGCTTCACCGTCACACCCACCGCTCCCGGCCTCCTCCGAATCTACGACGTAACGGGTCGCGAGGTGTTTGCACACACCGTCTCAGGCACCTTCAAGGTTGAGCACGGAGAGCTTCCTGACGGCATAAGCATCGTCACCTTCAACGGCCAGACCATCCTGAAGGTATGCAAATAATACCTCAGACTAAGCGCTGTCATAGCTTGACATTGAGGATACGCCTGGTACAGGTATAATGTTAGGAATGCTCGCCCCTTATCTAACTCCTTAAAATAAGACCCCGTTTTTGAAACGGGGTCTTATTTTACTGTATATTGCGAGTGTGTGGTTAACACAGGATAGTTTATCGCAGAAATGAACAAAATGATCCATTGGGCTTTCTTGGGCCGGATATAATTTTGCGTACGCAGAGGCCCGGCGCGCAGATTTGGCCATTAGTCGAGGGCGAGACACAGAGGGAAAAACGCTACTTGAACCCTGTTTAAAAATGGCGTCTTAGCGTTAAAAAATCTAATTCTATTTGTCTGTTAATGATTTAATGGCTAATTTTGCATCGCTTTGCATATATTTCATTATGCGCAGGCACGACATAACTAAGTAAGGCGTTTACTTGACGCTTGATTCTGACGTTCTGAAACTTCGCAACTTTCAAATCTCTGTCAGAATGAAGCAACGGTAGATGCTCATGGGTATGTACATTTACTGAAGCGCAGTCAACCACCGTCAGGTGATTGACTCGCTCTGGTGATACATAACGCGTGGGCCTCTGACTGTTGCTCGTTCAACAGAGATGGGCAATGCGAAGGCCTCAGAACGTGGAGCGGGCAACAGGTTCGGCACCACGCTTTTTTTGTATCCATATCCATTTCTGTAATGCTTAGAAAACTAACATTCATCATTCTTTTAGCCCTCGTAATTTCCGGCACTGGCTCTCTTTTCGCCA
This sequence comes from uncultured Sangeribacter sp., assembly GCA_964618395.1. Classification (GTDB taxonomy): domain Bacteria; phylum Bacteroidota; class Bacteroidia; order Bacteroidales; family Muribaculaceae; genus Lepagella. The sequence goes on along the minus strand of CAZUAK010000007.1, from coordinate 29,686 downwards.
ATTATCCTTTCGTGTATAGGAACGACGGAAAATTCGACCGACTTGATCCCCATGCCAATCTGACCCTCCATCACTCTGTCGAGGACTCTGTCCTTTTTATGGAGGAAGAGGACTTCTCAATCCCGCTGAGTGCGGTCGACAGCATCTCCGTGCGCCGGATTGATATTCCCTCACTATTTTTCACATTTCCTGAGAATCCCGATCTCGATTGGGTGGTCAGTAAGGAAGACTATATCCCGGCTGAACTTGAAATAAAAGGGTGTGGAATGGTTGAAGACATGACCGATCTGTCCCTCACGGTCAAAGGTCGCGGAAACTCGACCTGGGCCATGCCCAAGAAGCCGATGAGGATGAAATTCTCCAAAAAGACTTCCATCTGCGGCTTCAAGAAGGCCAAGAATTATGTGCTGCTCAACAACTATCTTGACCAGACACATCTCAAGAACGCCCTCGGCCTTTGGCTCGCACGCCGAATCGGTATGGAGTATACCAACCACACAATGCCCTGTAACGTCTATGTGAACGGGGAATATAGCGGTCTTTATCTCCTGACAGAAAAAGTCGGAATCAATGGAGGATCGGTAGATATTGACGAGGAGAAGGGAATACTCTTTGAGATTGACAACCATTTTGACGAAAATTATAAGTTCTATTCAGCTACTTATAATCTTCCGGTGATGGTCAAAGACCCGGACTTCGATGAACTTTACGAGAATGACCCCGAGGGTCTGACCCCGGAGGAGAGACTCGAACTGTGGCGCGAGGATTTTGAACGCGCGGAAAAGTCCGTGCAGGAGATGAGGGGTGAAACGGTCATTGACATGCAGTCTGCCGTTGATTATTACTTCATAATGAATTTTGTGAAGAACAACGAATTCGGTTTCCCCAGAAGCGTCTACATGTACAAAAAGGATTTGGATCCCGAGTCGCTATATTATTTCGGTCCTGTTTGGGATCTGGATGCGACATATAATGAGTATCAGGAAGAACCTCCGGGCAAAGTCAACGATCCGGTCGGTAACGTGTGGGCTCCGGCTCTTTTCGCAGCCTTGAAAAAACTGCCTCAGTTTCAGGAACTATATAACCGCAGATTACAGCAGTTCAAAGACGAGATATACCCCGAGCTGATTGAGTGGTGTGACGACTATGCAGATCTGATTGAGCCGGCAGCCCGCATGGATGGTCTCCGCTGGCCCTTGTCTCAGAACCTTGGATGGGCATGGCGTGTGTCCTCTTTTGACAACCGTAAACATGTAGACGAACTGATGGACTGGATTCAGCAGCGTTATGAGTTCATGATGCAGGAACTGAAGGAAGAACCTATTCTGCCGGAAGGGCCTCAAACGGAGGAACCCGAGGACCCGAATGACGAGGAGGGATCAAATGAGGAAGAGCAGCTCGAGCCTTCGGAAGAAGTTACGACTCCGTTGTCAACCATTGAAAGCAATAACGGTGGCGACGAGCCCGAAAATCCCGGTGATGACGACCCCGAAAACCCCGGTGGCGACGAGCCCGAAAACCCCGGTGATGACGAACCCGAAAACCCCGGTGACGACGAGCCCGAAAACCCCGGTGATGACGAACCCGAAAACCCCGGTGGCGACGAGCCTGAAAACCCCGGCGATGACGAGCCCGAAAATCCCGGCGACGACGAGCCCGAAAACCCCGGTGATGACGAACCCGAAAATCCCGGTGGCGAGATACCTGGAGAAATTAAGTATGTAACACATCTTCAAGTACATTCTCATGACTCCGTGCTCCACTCAATAAAGGTTGACAATGACCTCCGGCTCAATTTCTACGACGGTCAGTTAACTGTTGTCTCTACTGAAAATGAAGTGACTTATATGCTCGAGGATGTAAAGCGTCTCGTGTACGTGCCTGTCGAAGAAAAGGAAGTACCGACTGACGTAAAAGACTCGTACAAGCTACCGGAAATCATGATTAGCAAGGATGGCTTCACCGTCACTCCCTCCTTCCCCGGCATCCTCCGAATCTACGATATGACAGGATGTGAGGTGTTCACACACTCCGTCTCAGTCTCTTTCAAGGTAGAGAACGGAGATATGCCGAAAGGTATAAATATCGTCACCTTCAACGGTAAGACCATCTTGAAGGTCCTCAATATATAAGTAACTCTTAAAAATTAGTTTATATCATAAGTCGTTTCGAGAAACACTTTCTTTTTGAATCTTTTGAGTGTCTTTAAATCTTTGACCTCAGTCGTTTAGCTCGCTAAACTCCTTCGGTAAAGATTCAAATCCATCTCAAAATATTCTAAAAATAAAGTATTTCTAATTTTCAAGTGTTACTTAATTGTTTTGAATGGCCCTAAAATAAGAGCATTTGGAGTCCGTTTCAAAAACGGGCTCTTAAAGATTTGACTTGAAGGAGCATCGCTTTGCGAAGCTGAACCGGCCATAGTATGTAAACAATAATCCGGTTCAGCTTCACAAAGCGATGTTTTTTATCTTCAATACCAAACGCCTCTCGAGATGGTACTCTGTAAGAAAAAAAACCTTGCAAATCGAAAGTGCGACTTTCGATTTGCAAGGTTTTCCTTTATATGGATTTTGAGGTTATTATATGTCTCGGATATTCAAGAGGTTTTTGCCTTGAGTCTCACCATTGTAGATAACAGTTGAGTTTTTTACATTCGGGAGGAGGTTTTGAAGATATTTCAAGTTTTTGGTGAAATCGGTCTGGTATGTGGCACCCGCCTTTACCTCAAATATATCCAGACCATCAGGAGTCTCCTGAACGATGTCCACCTCCCGGCCTGAGTTTTCTCGGTAGAAATAGAGATTGGGATCTTTGGCTATATTATACCGGTTTTTTATCATCTCCGTTACAGCTATATTCTCGAAAATAGCGCCCCGCAAGGGATGCGCATCGAGTTGGGACGGCTTTTCTATTCCAAGAAGATAACAGAGCAGTCCGCAATCATAGAAGTATACCTTAGGTGTTTTTGTAAGCCTCTTTGAAATGTTAGCGTAATAGGGAGGGAGGGAATAGGCTATATACGATGCTTTGAGTAAAGATATCCAGGCTGAAATGGTCGGTGCTGACACGCCGGCCTCGACAGAAAGAGACGCAAGATTTATCTCAGTGCCGACGCGAGCTGCACACAGGCGCATAAACAACTGGAACTTGTCAAGAAACAGGACCTGGCCAATAGCCCGAATGTCGCGCTCGATATAAGTACCGTAATAATTGCGATAATATATATCAGCGGGGATCAGGTCGGCTATTGTACCGGGATAAAAACCACGCCACATTATCTCCGAGATGGGTATACTGAGAAGGTCATCATTCAGTTCCTTGAACGAAAAAGGCAGAATAGTGAACAGAGCTGCTCTGCCTGCAAGGGACTGCATTGAATTGTGAAGCAACGAAAAGTTATTGCTTCCTGTAAGTATGTATCGAAGAGATTTGTCCTGGTCAACCCGGGCTTGAATTGACGAAAGAATTTCAGGAAGTTTCTGAACCTCATCGATTATTGCCGCTTTACCCAGACTGTCAAGGAATCCGTTCAAGTCATCAGCTGCACGATTGCGCGTACTTATATCCTCAATATTTGCGAATGAATAATCCTGAAACAGATGTCGCGCCAGAGTGGTCTTGCCGCTTTGTCTCGGCCCGGTCAAGATGATGACCGGATAATACTTGACTGCAGTGAGAATGGAGTCAGATATTTGTCTTTCTATGTATCCCATAACGGTATCCTATTTAACGTCACATTTAACGTCACAAAAATAATAAAAAGCCAAGAACCTTGCAAATCGAAAGTCGCACTTTCGATTTGCAAGGTTTTTTTTTGGCTTTATGGGGATTTTCGGAGTTATTGCTGGAGGGCGAGGGCCGGGGTGGCGTTGGCGGGCAGTACGCTGATGAGGAGGACAAACTGACCTTCACGGTCTGCGGGGATTTCTCCGGGGCGGAGGTCGGCACTAAGGGTTTCGTTGGTGACCTCTTCGTTTAAGGTCATTGTGAAGGTTCCGTTTTCGCTCATGCCTTTCACGTTGAAGAGCGCTTCGGTATCGGTGTCTGAGCCGAGGGTGATGCCGTTGTCGGCAAGTTCCTGAAGGAGCGTGGAGCAGAATGCACATTGACTGTCATTGGCAAGGTGACGTTCCGCAGCCTGATAAGGGAAATAGAAGATATAGCCGAACCCGGCAACTTCTCCACGGTCATAACGTGCCATGGCTTCGACCTCGGGTGACATACCTTCGTAATCAAGAGTGAATCCGTCTTCGGTTGAGAGCCATTCGGCATCTTCGTCGACTGTGGGAGACGTTGCAAAACGTTCGCTGACCTCCTGGCGGCAATTTGACTCGGGTGTAGTGGAATCCACAATGCCGTATACTTTTTGAATCAGATCCAAGCCGCTAACTGAAACGGGGTTAGATGCGCCGGAGTCATCTGCGGCGGCAGCGAATCCGGAGAAAGAGATGAGGGAGACAAAGAGCGCGAGCAATGAGGTGCGGATGTTTTTCATAATAACTTTCAATCAGTATGACATTCTAACCGCGCAGGGGATAAAATGGTTCGCGCGCCCCGCAATTTTAACTTTTGACGACTTCTGAGTTCGCGCCTAAGCCGGAAAGACCTTCATCCCACAAATCCGGGCATGCAATAAAACCATTTACGGGCCGCTTCACAGCGACCCGTAAATGAATGTTTTCCATAATACTTTCAAACTAACCTAACATCATGAAGTAAATTTCTACTTTCTGATATCTAAACGTCTTCACCTCCCTTTCGGTTCGCTCTACATAAAAATTTATCTACTTTTGGTCCTATGCTTCATCTTTTCTGTAAATCGGAGGATGTTTCGTGTTTTTTTATTAACTTCACGCTTACAAATCATCAGATCAAGTAAGATATCAGTAAAATGGACAAGAAAACACTAGAATTTGTCACTTATTGCATTAGTAAACTTGCTCAGAGATTAAACCTGAGTCAAGGCGATGTCTACGAACGACTGGTGCGTTCGGGTATTCTTTACGATTATATCGTTCCGTCTTATGATGTATTGCATACCTTCAGCTCACGCTACTTGATGGACGACCTCACAGACTTTATGAAAGAGAAAGGAGTTCTACCACAATGAGACTGTTTCATTCCTCAGATGTATCGGTTATTAACCCTGATACAGCCCATTCTCGTGATTATTTGGATTTTGGTCCGGGCTTTTACCTGACTTCCTTGCAGGAGCAAGCAATAAAATACGCTCAGCGCTTTATTCGTCGTCGCAAGGTGGCTTGGATTAATACATATGAGTTTTTATATGAGCCGTCGGAATGGAAAATCCTTGAATTTTCCGCTTACGATAAAGAATGGCTCGACTTCATATCTAAATGCAGAGCCGGGAAAGATGACTCTGATTATGATCTCGTAATCGGTGGTATAGCCAATGACAAAGTCATTCAGACTCTCGATCGATATTTCGAGGGAGAAATATCTGAAGATGAAGCTCTCGGGCTATTGAAATATGAAAAGCCAAACAATCAATACTGTATCCGCACACAAAGGATGTTGGATTCATGTCTAATACATATAGAAAGCAGACAGTTATGACAGAAGAAAGTAGGGTCACCTTGAGGGCGAAAAAAGTTGCTAATATCATAATGAGCCTATGCAAACTTTATAATCTCTCGCTTAATCACGCTACAGACATTTATTATCGTTCCCCAACATCGGAGTTGATAGAGGAGGGAGTAGCAGATCTTCACTGCAGAAGTGACAAATATCTGGCTACCTTAATATGGGAAGATGACGTTGAAAACAATATTTCACCGAACCACGGTGCTCCCGTCGCTTCATAAAACCATTTACGGGCCGCTTCACAGCGGCCCGTAAATGAATGTTTTCCATAATACTTTCAAACTAACCTAACATCATGAAGTAAATTTCTACTTTCTGACATATAAACGCCTTCACCTCCCTTTCGGTTCGACCAATATCAAAATTTTTTTCTTTCCGTTGTTATATTTGAGGGGTTCGATCGTATCAGTTATAGAACCGAGTTGTTCAGACCCGGCCTCAAACCTATGAAAAAAGAAGTACTGACATCGACATTCCTTGACATTCGGAGCAAGATGCACCGGATCGCCTTGAGGCTCCTGCATGACGACGAGGAGGCCAAGGATGCCGTTCAGGATACTTTCGAAAGGGTGTGGTCAAGGACCGAGGTCAACTCTGACGAGGAGGCCCGCAACAAACTGGTTCATGTCCTGCGGAACACCTGCATAGACAATCTCCGGGGCCGACACACCGTTGTCATGGACAGTGCGGAAATCGAGCGTTCAGAAAGCTACGAGATGCCCACAGAGGACATCGCCGAATATGAACGGCTGATCCTTACGGGATTGTCTGACCTGCAGCGACGGATATACGATATGGTGACCCATGAGTGTCTCGAATACGATGAAATATCGCGCCGGACGGGAACATCTGTCGAGGCCGTCAGAATGAACATGAGCCGCGCTCGAAAGCGGATTCGCGAAAACATTAAAAAATTAGACCGATGAAGACCGACGAACAAAACCTGACAATAGAGGAGCTGGACGAACTTTGTCGTCTTTATATGGACTGTGAGCTATCGGTCCTTGAGGAAAAGGAACTGGAATACATCCTTTCCACGACCTCTTTGACTTCGGATACCATCGCCGATGTCAGGGCCCTTATGAACGTACAGGTGAAAACAACGCCTGAAAAAGCCATACGCAAAAAAGGCCGTTGGAGAAGAAATCCTTTTATCGGCGTGGCCGCGAGCATAGCCGTCATACTGTTCGGGACCCTGTTCTTCGCTAAGGACCGTATCCTTAACCCTGTCCAGAGCGACCCGAATGCCCTCATCACAGCCTACAGCTGCGGAAAGCGACTGAACGCCAACGAAGCCGCCGAGGCCACAAACCTCGCCATGGCCAAAGCGGATTCTCTCATGCAATACGCTTCACTGACCGAAAACGAGAACATGATCCGGGCCAACGCCATCCTCCGCGAAACGATAAGGTAGTTGTTAAAGTTAAACCATTTGCATCATGAAAAAATACATCCTCATCATAATTTTCTCACTCGTATCCTTGTGCGCTTCGGCAAAGTCTCCCAACCTTCATGTGGAAAAGATATTTGACGGTTCTTACAACTCAAACAAGAGCGTCTCGCTCAACATATCAAAGAATCAGGATACCTATTTCAGGGGATGCACGGTGACCAATAATAAATCACTGCTCGACAAGTTCGTCAAACTGTTTGAAAAGGACCTCCCGCAGGCAACCCGTTCTCAGGATTTGATTTCTTCCGGCTCGAGGTTCCGCTCGATGGTCATCATCAACAACGGCGAGGAAATATACATCGGCCTCAGCTATGACACCAACAACGGCTGTTACCTCTTCATAAAAGGGCCGTCGAACGCTTTTAAATAACACCTAACCCACAACATATGAACATCATCCATAAGCTGCTCTTCGGAGCGGCCATGATACCTGCGTCCCTTTTTGCACAGGAAACGGGCGATTCTATAGCAGAACTTTGGGAGAAGGAACTTGAACTCAACGAGGTCGTAGTGGTCGCCAAACGTCCTGTGGTCAAACAGCAGGAGGGCAAACTCATCTACCTCGTGAAGAACGACCCGTATGTCAAAGGTCTTGACGGCGTGACCGTACTCGACAGGATTCCGAGGGTGGCGGTCAACAACGGGACAGTATCCGTTGCCGGCAAAGGCACCGTCCGTTATATAATCGACGGCGTGCTGATGGAACTCGACGCTTCAGCCATGTCGATGCGTCTGCAAAACCTTCGCGCGGAGGATATCGAGAAGATCGAACTCCTGACCACACCCCCGTCCCGATATGCAGTGGAGCCCAACGCTGTCTATATTTCCATCACGACTCGAAACGAGACCCTCGGCACACGCGGCAGTGTTTACGGCTCATTGAACATGGGGCATAAGTTGCGCGAGTACTTCAGCGGCAGCCTCAGCAACACGACGCGAAAGGTTGACCTGTCGATAGACGGGAGTTTATCAAATTATTATGCCAAAAACGACAACGACATAGAGTACTCCTTTTTCGACAATTCTCCCTCTCGCGTATCTTCTTCCAAGACCCGCTCACACCTGTTTGATGTTGGCGTCAACGGTATGTTCCGTTATAAGTTCAACCAAGACATGAACTTAGGCGTAATCGCCAACTTCAATTATGAAACGGTGTCCAACAAGGGTACAAACTTCACCGACTACGGACCCTACTCCTCCTCATCGTTATCATCGGTGAAGTCCCGCCCGAACAATGCGCTGACCGTCACGGGATTTTACGACTGGACGTTCGGGAATAACGGGGAGGCTCTTCAGCTGACATATAACTTCTTCAACCGTCACAGCCCAACATCGTCTGAGATCACAACTTCGTATGACGACGGTCCCGGTGACTACATAATTGAGGAAAACGGGAAGACCGATTATCGCTTTCACAGCGGTAAGGCCGATTTCAAATTACCTGTAGGCTCTGTTCAGCTCGAAACCGGGGCAGCCTATACCGATATCCTAAACTCTTCGGACAATCGCCTGAGGCAGATGCCTGGTGTGGGAGCGGTTCCCGCAGCTGAAATAAATCTGTTTGACTACCGGGAACGGATTGCAGCCGCATACGTCACGGCTTCACGTTCTCTCGCCCCGGGACTGTGGGGAAAGGTAGGGCTTCGTTATGAGTACACGTGGACCGAAGGCAAACAGTTGTCAATCGGACGTACGGACAAGGATAACTACGGACATCTTTTCCCGACTGTAAACCTGTCATGGAACAAGAACGGCACCGGCTCATTCAATCTCAGCTACTCGATGGGAATGGGACGCCCGAACCTGTGGGAGTTGAACCCGTTTAAGTTTTACTCTACAACCGACGAATATGCCGCAGGTAACCCGGCTTTGAAACCTACGGTCTACAATAACGCAGAGATAAACTACTATGGACTCGGAGGGCTCTATGCGGTGCTCTATACCTCTTTCGCATCTGACGGAATCGGTTATATCCGCCGCTTTGACGGGAACAATGTTATAAGCACCCTCCCCTATAATTGCCTGTCTACAAACAAAACCGGACTGTATGCCAATTATAAGCGAAATTTTTTCGGACGCTGGGAAATGAAAGCCGGCGGTGAGGTTTTCCGCACTTACTCACACAGCGATATTCCGGACTTCAAACAAAATAAGATGGAGGACTGGTCAGGCAAACTGGAGGTTTCGACCAACGTCATGTTGAACCGTCAGAAGACGCTGATATTCGGCGCGCAGTTCACCCACTTCTTCCCATGGCAACAAAACCTGATCAGTTACAGGTCCTTCCAGCTGTTCAATCTCTCGCTGAGATACTCACTGCTTGACAACCGTCTGAACCTCCAACTTAAGGCCAACGACATTTTCGGATGGAATAAGACACGTTCCAAGGAGCGCTATGCCGACTATACCATTCACCAGACCTACAACGCCCATACCTCATACGTCCTCTTCAGCCTTAGCTACCGTTTCGGCCGCGACAAAGTTAACGGAGTCTACAGACCCACCAAGGAGGAGCAGTCATCGCGCACAAAGTGATGACACACTATGAAAAAACAAAAGCAACCGTACTTTCCACTCCCTCCATAAACCATTTACGGGCCGCTTCGCAGCGGCCCGTAAATGAATGTTTTCCATAATACTTTCAAACTAACCTAACATCATGAAGTAAATTTCTACTTTCTGATATCTAAACGCCTTCACCTCCTTTTCGGTTCGATCCATGTCAAAAAAAGTCGGATGCTTGTACACCTGAAGGTATTTCTATTCCTATAACCAACAGTTCGTCTCTTTACTTAACTGACTGCAATTAATTGAGTCAGATTGATTGCTGAGAAACATTCACTGAGTCTGTATTATGTGCTCAACCAAACAATTCAGAATGACTACCTAATCTTATAAGTTTGACTACATTGGTATTTTCATCAACCCATATGAGTAGATAATCCCCCTCAATATGACATTCCATATGTCCCGCGTAGTCTCCGCTCAACCTATGAGCCCTATATTTAGCGGGTATTGGTACACCAGTTTGCAAATAATTCTCCACGAAGTAGTATAGCTCACGTAGTTTCTTAGGCTGATTAGCAAATCGTTTCAGATCCTTCTTGAAACGATTTGATGCTTTTATCTCTTTCATATGAAGGAATTGGACTACTCCTCTGAGTCACCTTATAAAAAGAGTTACTTTATGTCGAGAGATTTTAGGAACGAATCATAGCTACTCATATCGACCGTGGTCAGATTTGCATCGTTTTGGGCTTCATCCATTGCGGCCAATGTTGTAGCATTGGGAGTATTGTACGCAACGTCCATGAGCACAGTCTCTACATAGTTGTTCAGACTGCGGTTTTCTCTCGCTGCTAACTGCTTCAACCTATTAATAAGATCTTCGCGCAGACGGAACATCGCCGTCTTTCTGTTAAGTATCACATCCATAGTGCATTCTTATATGTTACAAAAATACATCATTTTTATATCATAAACAAATTATAACGATAAAGTTCGTCTATAACCATTTACGGGCCGCTTCGCAGCGGCCCGTAAATGAATGTTTTCCATAATACTTTCAAACTAACCTAACATCATGAAGTAAATTTCTACTTTCTGATATCTAAACGCCTTCACCTCCTTTTCGGTTCGATCCATGTCAAAAATTTTTTCAGCGCCACATTCTGACACATGTTTACCAGGCGTACCTTGGAGATATGAAGAAGAATCGTTATTTTTGCACACGAATAGTCACCAACCTAAATTGTAACAGGCATTCATGATAAGCAAAAAGATTAAGGCACTTCTTCCAGCGATAAGACATTACTTGCATGACCAGCCCGTTATTCGAGCATGGTTGTTCGGATCATTTTCTCGTGGAGAGGAAAATGATGAAAGCGATGTGGATGTACTTGTTGACTATGATCACTCAGAGGGCTGTATTTCTCTTTTTACAATGGGAGGTATATTAATGGACTTGTCTGACATAATAGGTAGACGAGTTGATCTGGTTGATAATTCGACATTGAAAAATTATGCACGAGAAAGTGTAGACAGAGATAAAATTCTGATATATGAGAGAAGCTGAGAAAGATCGTGGTCGACTATGCGACATGCTTGAGATGGCCAATAACCTAAAAGATGCTCCTAAAAACCATAAGTTTGAAGAAGTAAGAAAAGATATCATTCTATTTTTTGGCCTAACAAAAATGCTTGAGATCATCGGTGAAGCAGCTTATAAACTCACCAATGAGTTTAAAGCTAAACATCCGGAGTTACCATGGCGAAAGATAATCGGGATGAGACATGTTTTAGTTCATGGCTACAATACAATTTCTCCGGAAATTTTATGGGATGTGATTCAACTTGACATTCCTCCCATGATTCCGCTTTTGGAGGGTTATCTTAAGGAACTATAGGTTGTTTTTAAACCTACATGCGGAGTCACCTTCTCCCGCCACAATGAAGCGGGAGAAGACAAAGACTTCTGAATTCGCACCTCTACCGGGAAGACCATCATTTCTAAAAACCGAGTTATGCTATAAAACCATTTACGGGCCGCTTCGCAGCGACCCGTAAATGAATGTTTTCCATAATACTTTCAAACTAACCTAACATCATGAAGTAAATTTCTACTTTCTGATATTTAAACGCCTTCACCTCCCTTTCGGTTCGGCAGGAAGATTATTTCCCATTTTTAGTGAGACGTATTGATTCTTCTACACACCTGATGAACATGATCAAGGCCATAAAGCAATGAATGGTTATCTATACCCATCCATGAAAAAAGTTTATGAATGGTGTAATGAGCATTTAGGATGTAGGATGTATCGACTATCGGTTTTCTCCGTGCAAAGCAGATTGGCTCATGATGAGCTATACGATTTCGTAGAATGTTCACACCGTCCAACTCGTTGAATATATAGGTTTGATTATAGTGACACTCCCTCGAAGACCGTGGTTTATTTGGGAAAACCTTCAGCAACACCTGCCCTGTTGCGCGATATTGAGGATTAGCAAACATGTACTTCCATACTCCAAATTCCATTTCAGCCAGAAGCTTATAATGAGAATACTCACCCTTACGTTCCAATCGGTCATATGCTTTTCTGATAATTTTTGCACTATCTCGGCAACTTGGAATATCAAAAATACCGTGGGGCAATACTGCATCTCGCAGCCAATTGAGTCCCAGCCGCGCTGTAAGTTGTCGATCTATGGCATTTCGAAGGGCTACTTCAAAGCAGCTTAGCAACGTAAAGACCTCTTGAGAAAGGTTAAGATTCAGACGGTAGAGTGTCATCGTCTTCCGTGTGTCACCCCCACATGCTATCAGATACCTTTTGAGTCTTTCTTCAGACAAGACGTGCTGAAAGTCGGAAAAATTCACTTCTTTATAAGAGAATTATAATTGAAATTTGTTTAATACAAAAATTATCACTATTTTTGTAGTGTTGATTCCCGGTAGCCTCTGATTCGTCAAGCTGCCGGGTTTAGTTTTATGCAAAGGTATATATATTTCGCTGCATGTACAATTTTAGAAAGTTCTTTTTCAATCTCTAATTGTAGTTTCTAAATATAAAACCATTTACGGGCCGCTTCGCAGCGACCCGTAAATGAATGTTTTCCATAATACTTTCAAACTAACCTAACATCATGAAGTAATTTCTACTTTCTGATATTTAAACGTCTTCACCTCCCTTTCGGTTCGGTCGAGCTCAAAATTTTTTCTGTTGGGTTAGTGGACGTCTACTTTGGATGTGGGCGGAAGGGTTGCGTTGCGGCGGTCTGTGGCCTCGATGACGCGGTCGGCGAGCGCGGAGAAGGCTTCGGCTTCAGGATTGGCAGGGGGCAGCACACTTGTGGCCTGGTCGGCTACGAGGGCGAGCGTTGTCGGACGCCCGAGGTCAAGCGTCTCACAGATGTTGGCTACCAACGGAATCTGCGCCAACAGCGGTATGTCGAGTTCCTTGGCCAGACGTTCGGCTCCACCCTGTCCGAAGATGTAGTACTTCTCTTCAGGATGCGGGCCGGGCGTGAACCACGCCATATTCTCAACCACTCCGAGCACCGGCACGTTGATCTTGTCACCGCGGAACATGGCTATGCCCTTACGTGCGTCCGCCAGGGCCACCTCCTGAGGCGTGGAGACGACTACCACGCCGGTGATGGCAAGCGTCTGCACCAGCGTCAGGTGTATGTCGCTCGTGCCCGGAGGCATGTCGATGAGGAAATAGTCCAGGTCTCCCCACCAGGCGTCCCCGATAAGCTGCTTGAGGGCGTTGCTCGCCATACCTCCGCGCCACAGCACGGCCTCGTCACGTTTGACGACAAAACCGATGGAGAGCATCTTGACACCGTATTTCTCAATAGGTTCGATCCAGTCACGACCCTCTTGATTGACCATATAAAGCTGCTCATCCTCCACACCGAACATTTTCGGCATCGAAGGGCCGAAGATGTCGGCATCGAGCAGACCGACCTTATAACCCTTCGCCGCAAGGGCCACAGCTAAGTTGGCGGCTACCGTCGACTTGCCTACGCCACCCTTTCCTGACGACACGCCGATGATGTTCTTCACACCCGGCAGGAGCTTCTCCGGTTTTGGGGCAGGAGCGGCCTGACGGAACTTAACGCTTATCCGGTCCTTCACATCAATATCGGGAGAGGCGTATACCGGCAGCGCAGCCTCAGCCGCGCGCACGACAGACTTCACAAAGGGGTCTGTCGGCTTGTCGAAGATAAGGGAGAAAGAGACCTTGTTGCCGTCGATACGGATATCGTCTTCGACCATTCCGTTTTCGACAATGTTCTTCCCGTTGCCGGGATACTTCACATTTTTGAGTGCTTCGAGTATAAGGTTGGGATATAGAGCCATGATCTATGTTTCTTAAATGCAAAATTCACAATGCACGATTCACAATGCACGATTCACAATGCACGATTCACAATGTGTAGGGCATAATGAATTATTCACTGTGCACTATCGTGCTTATTACTTTCAGAGTCGGAGAGTGAGCGCGAGCCGTCGGCCACACCACGGGGATAGGCGCGATAGTCGTCGCGCTCGATGTCATCGGTGGGCGGTTCTTTCAGCTCGCCGTCGTGGAGGTGGAAGGAGATGAGCTTGATTTTCTTTCCGCGCGAAAGCCACTGGGCCTCGTAGAACGTCTTGATGGCAGTCGCCGGATCCTCGTTCCCCTCGCCATACAGGTCGGAAGTCTGACGCAGGACCTCAAAGCCGTTCAGTTCCACGAGACGGCGCGTATACTCATAAAGGAAAGGAGAGTCGGTCTTGAGGTGAATGACACCTCCGGGGCGCAGAAACTTCCGGTAGTCATTCAGGAAACGCGTCGAGGTCAGTCGCTTGCGCGTCTTCTGCATCTGCGGGTCGGGGAAGGTTATCCAAATCTCGTCCACCTCACCAGGCCCGAAGAAAGAGGATATCAACTCAATCTCGGTGCGCAGAAAGGCGGCGTTCGGAATCCCGCGTTCCTCCACCTGACGCGCACCGGTCCACATACGCGCACCCTTGATGTCCACACCGATATAGTTTCTCTCAGGGTGTACCTCAGAGAGACTGACGGTATACTCCCCCTTTCCGCACCCCAACTCAAGGGTCAGAGGTGAACCGTTTTTGAAAAAGTCCGAAGCCCACCTCCCCTTATACGGGAAATCCCCGGCCACGACAACGTGGCGGGGATATTGGAGTACACATTCAAACCGATCCATGTCGGCGAATTTCTTAAGCTTGTTCTTACCCATCAGAGCTTGTTGTTACCCATCAGTAAACCAGTATCTTTGTAGAGTCTACGCCGGCGGGGGTGGCGACGCGTACAATCAGCACGTTGGCCGAAGTCGAGACGGCGCCCTCATATCGGGTCGCGTTGGGCTCGGAGTGGAGCAGCAGCGCACCGTCAAGCGCATAGACGTCGACACTCTTTATATCGTCGCTCGCCTCAACAGTCAGCAGGCCGTCGGCATACATCACCTTGCTCTTGGGGATGACCACCGGCACGACCTTCACGTCGGTCTGGTCAGAGTATATCGCGAAGTCCTTCCATACGGGATGTTCCTTCCAGAGGTCCTCGGTATTGTCCTCGACATAGAGGGCGATTCCCTCGGGATGGATACCCTCAAAGGCTTTCGGGTCAGCGTCCGGTATATCCTCGCCCAGCGAGCGGGCGTCGATGAGCTTGAGGTCCTTCATCCCCTTGAGGGCAGCCGCGCCGACATAGGTCAGGCGGGGAGAGAGCACGAGGTTCTCAGCGGTCGTGTTGGCGAGCGAGTAGTCGTTTATGGCGACGGTGCGCGAGACGATTTTCGAGGCGTCGAAGCTGTTGCAGTTTGCCGCGAAGAGCACCGGGAGGCTCGCCGGCGCATTGTTGATTGTCTGGAGCTTGTGGTCGTCCATCAGCACACCGGTGCCGATAGAGGCGTTCTGGCCGAAGGTCACCTCCGTCAGGGAAGGCATGCCTGCCAACGAGTAGTCCTCAAAACGGGTCACCTGCGAGAGGGGCAGCGAAGTCAGCGCCGTGCCCTCGAAGGCGTGGCTGCCGATTGTGCGCAGACAGACCGGAACGCTTATCGCCGTCAGGGAGCTATCGCCCGAGAAGGCATTGCTCGGGAGCAGTACAATCGCGGTGTTGCGAAGGTCGGCGCTCTTGAGGGACGAAGCGTTGGCGAAGGAGTATGCGCCGATGGAGGTGACGGTGTTGGGCAGCGTCACGGCTCCGAGCTTCGCACAGCCGTAGAAGGCATGCTCGCCTATCACGCGCAGGCCGGCGGGGAAGTTGATGGTCTCGACATCAGAGTTCGAGAAGGCACCGGCGCCTATCTCGGAGACACCCTCCGGGAGGACCACCGTGCTGAGCGTGGAGTTGAAGAAAGTATACTGGGGGATGAGGCCCTCGCTGTAGTATGACTGGCCATGGGCGTCGGGAGCCGGAGCGGTATAGGCCACGATCTTGGCGCCGGAGAGATCCAGATTCTTGATTACCGATGCCGAAGCGAGCGTCCTGAGGTCACGGACATCGATACGGCCCTTGACTTCGAGGGTCTCACTGTCTGCCGACGTGAGGACATCGTTGTCCACAAGCGAGCCGGGGGTGGCGTCTACGACAGCGCCGAAAGCCGAGGTGAAAACCGAAGCCGATATGAGGGTATAGAGAAATATTCGTTTCATGCTGCAAAATTACAAAATCTTCCGCAATTATAGGCCTTTACACGGAGCGGAAGTCGCTGAGAGTATCGAGTTTTAAATTGATTTAACTATTTTTACGGCCCGCTCCGTGTCCGTGTTGGTCCGGAGCAGGTCCGTCCCTCATCAGTTGACGACGAGGATCTTCCCTATCTTGGCGAGATTCTGGTCATTCTCGCCCCCGGAGGCGAGGACATAGTAGACGCCGGAGGGCACACGGCTGCCGTTCAGGTTGGCGACATCCCACTGGACGGTTCCGCCGTTGACGCGGCCGAGCTCACGGATGAGGTTTCCGTGGGCGTCGGTTATCTTCACCAGCGCCCCCTCGGTCAGGCCGTCGATGGTCACCCAGCCGAAATAGTCCGGACGGACGGGGTTGGGGAATATGCGGAGCTGCTCAAAGTCCTTGCCGTCACCTTCGCCCGAGGGGAAGAACTCGACGAGTCCTTTTCCGGTGGAGATCATCAGGGAGCCGGTGTCCTCGTTCCATCCCAGGCCGTAGATATTGTTGTCTGGCAGAGGGGAGTTTTCTACGGTCCATTCCCCCTTCACCGTGCGGCCGTCGCCCGAGGTGCAGACCAGGCCGCCGCCGACGGTTCCGAACCACTTACGGCCCGCCGGGTCGATGAGGATAGAGGAGACGTCAACGCCGTTGAGGAGGTAGTCCGCGAGAGAGGTTCCGTCGTCACGCGCAACCTTGATGCGGTTTATCAGGCCCGGGTTGGCCATGAAGGTCGAGGGATGAAGCGTGAAAACGCCGTTGTCACACCCGAACCACACCAGACCCGTCGCGGGGTCTTCTATCATCGTGCGCAGATAATTGTATGGGTTGGGCTGGTTGTCCTGGTCATACAGGGTGTTCGACACCACCTGCACGTCGTCGGCGGTGTTGGAGAGTGTCCCCTTGTGGTCGAGAATCACCGGACCTGTCTGATAGGAGCCGGTGAGGAGCACGACCCGGTTGTCGTTTCCGTGGCCGCTCAGCGGGAGGGCCATCGAATTGAGCGATGTGTAGGCGTATTTCGTTATCGGAATCTTGATCCACGGCTTGAAAGACTTGGCGTCTTTCGTCGCGTCTATGTTGACTCGCGGCCATACCCACACCTCCGTGGGGTGTTCGGAGTCGATGTTGTTGAAGACCGACCAGAGGTTTCCGAGCGCATCGAACTTCGGCGCGGCCATACGCGCGGACCTCGACCACAATTCGGAGACGGGGAGCATGTCGACAAACTCGGGGTACGATGCCGCCGGGTCGTTAGACGTACTCATGTGCAGGATGTCCTTCGGATCGCTGAGGTTGATGCGCCCTATGCCGGAGATGACCGACCCGAAATACACCATGTCGGGGTTCTTGGGGTCAATGGCGAGGCCCTGGGGGTTGTACATCATACGGTTGCGGTCCGGGTTGGTATAGGGGAGTCCGTGACGGACCCACTCGCCGTTCTTCAGGCCGCTCAGCAGGATGGGGCGGTAGTAGTTTGTCGAAGCGAAGTAGTTCGCGTTTCCTCGGTTGGAAACCAAGAGTCCGTATTTCGGACTGTAGGCCATGTCCTGCGAGATATAGACCGAGGGTGCGTCGGGAAGCATGAAGTCCTTGACCAGTGCGGGCTTGTCACCCCCCTTGAGCATACGCAGGCCCTTACGGTCCTGGGTGTTCCAGAACTCCTGGCCGTTATATGTGGCGGCCAGTCCGCTGCGGACCTCGTTTGGGACAGTGTAGCCGATACAGGTACCCTCGGGAGTGACGAGGGCATAACGGGTGGCCTCCCAGAGCAGGGGGCCGTTTCGGGACTCTGTCATGTACTTGTATGTTCCCTGTGCGGTCGGCGAGTATCGGAACATCGGACCGTAGACAGGCTCGGCCTCGGGCTCGTCTACTTCGTCCTCTTCTGCACCGGGCTCATCCCCCGTGGGGTCGTCGTCGGCCGGTTCGTCATCGACCGGTTCATCGGGCATCACCTGGTCGCCCATGAACTCGATGAAACCGTACTCCTGGGGTGCCTCCGAACCTTCGGGCAGGTCACTCAGCAGGCCGACGGCGGTCGGTGATACACGGAACATCTTGGTGATGTGGCCCGGGCGGTCGGCGGTGTAGTTCACCGGAGAGAAGTCCTCGAAGGCGAAGTTATGGGCCGTCGCCGGGGCATAGAACAGAGAGCCCTCGTCATCGCTCACGAGCAGAAAATCGCCGCAACGCGCAATCGAAACGATCGGACGGTTATATATCCTTGACTCATAGATTTCACCCTTTTCATCGTCGATGATGATGAAGCCGAAGTCTGTCGCCAGGTCGATCTGACGGCGGTCGGAGTCGAAATAGATTCCGTTGACCTTCTTCGACGAGGGTATCGAGGCAGACTTGATGGCCGGTATGTTGACAACCCTGCCGTCATCATAGAGCAGGTCAATGTTCAGGTCTTCATATATGATGAGCAGGTACCCGCGCTTGGAGTTATACTCGATGTCTGAGATGACAGACTGCGTAAGGGGACCCTGCGCGTGGAGCGCGTAGAATTCATCATTCTCCTTGTCATACACATAAAGGAAACCCTGACGCGTGGGCGACTCGGGGACACCCTCGGAGTATGGCTGGGCCAGTGCGAGCATATAGACATATCGCGGAGTGTCCAACAGACGGCTTTGGGAGCCGTCGAAGGTCGGATGCAGCCGCCACTGGCCCTCAAAGGCCGAAGCGCTGAAAGCGGCCACGACCACCGCGATCATGACCGGAAGTATCCTCTTTATGATGTTTAGCATATATTTACAGGTAAGTCAAGTATTTACAGGTAAGTCAAGTTATTCTATAAGACCCGGGAGCTCCGGGGCACAGTCCCCGCTCAAAGCACCGACATCATGGCCCTCAGTGCGCGGCCGCGATGGGAGATGGCGTTTTTCTCGGCCTCGGTCATTTCGGCGAAGGGCCGTCCGGACTCATCGGCCACAAAGATGGGGTCGTAACCGAATCCGTTTGCGCCTGACCGCTCCGTGGCTATGGTCCCTTCGACACGTCCCTCAAAGGTCTCCTCGCGTCCGCCCCGGATAAGGGCGATGACGGTCGAGAAGTGAGCCTTCCGGTCAGCGACCCCCTCCATCTCGGCGAGGAGTTTGGCCATGTTGGCCTCGGCATCCTGGCCTTCGCCGGCATAGCGCGCCGAAAATACGCCCGGCGCACCGCCCAGCGCATTGACCATCAGGCCGGTATCGTCGGCAAAGCAGTCAAGTCCCGTGAGTTCATAGACGCGCCGCGCCTTCTGGAGCGCGTTGCCCGCGAGGGTGTCCGAGGTCTCGGGCAAGTCCTCGAAGACTCCGGCCTCGGCCAGAGACACGATCTCAAACACATCGCCCGCAATCGCGCGGGCCTCATCCAGCTTATGCCGGTTGTTCGTCGCCATGACCAGGCGCTCTTTTTTCTTCATAGCTTATTTATCAACGAACTTTCACGCAAGATATTTTATAATTAACCATCTAATTCTAATTAACCATCTGAGGAGTTAACCGGGTGGTTGGTTGAACAGTTTTTTGCGATGGGGAGTGAGCTTTATTTGCGTGTTAAAGGGAGATATTGTAATTTTGCACCAACAAACCATCAATATCTCACATCTCATGGGAGGATTTTTTGGAGTAGCGGCCCGCAAAGCGTGTCGCACTGATCTTTTTTATGGAGTTGACTATAACTCCCACCTGGGCACGCGACGTGCCGGTATGGCAACCTACGATGCGGAAGAACACCGTTTCTGCCGCTCCATCCACAGCCTCGAGAGCTCCTACTTCCGGACAAAGTTCGAGAAGGAACTCGACAAGTTCAAGGGCAACGTGGGCATCGGCGTCATCTCTGACACAGACCCGCAGCCTATCGTCATCAACTCTCATCTCGGAAAGTTCGGCATCGTCACCGTGGCCTATATCGCCAATATGGACGAGCTGGAGAAGGAACTGCTCGACGCCGGAGTCCACTTCGGAGAGCTCTCACAGGGACGCACAAACCAGACCGAGCTCGTAGCCCTTCTCATCAACATGGGCAAGACCTTCGAGGAGGGAATCCGCATCGCTCAGGAAAAAATCAAGGGTTCATGCTCCCTTCTGATCCTGACCGAGAACTCCGTCATCGCCGCGCGCGACCGCCTCGGACGCACTCCCATCATCATGGGTCGCAAGGATGGCGCCATCGCCGCCACTTCAGAGTCTACGGCTTTCCCCAATCTCGGTTTCGAGTACTGGCGCGACCTCGGCCCGGGCGAAATCGTGGAGTTTACAGACGACAAGCTGACCCAGCTTGCACCTCCCTTCGAGGAGATGCAGATTTGCTCGTTCCTCTGGGTGTATTACGGCTTCCCGACTTCATGTTACGAGGGCCGCAACGCCGAAGAGTCGCGTTTCGCCTCGGGCAAGGCAATGGGCGAGAGCGACAAGACCGAAGTGGACTGCGCATGCGGCATTCCCGACTCTGGCGTCGGCATGGCCCTCGGTTACGCCGCCGGCCACGGTGTCCCCTATCAGCGCTGCATCTCGAAGTACACCCCGACCTGGCCCCGCTCCTTCACTCCCTCGGACCAGAAGATGCGTGACCTGGTGGCGAAGATGAAACTGGTCCCCAACCGCGCCGTCCTCTCGGGCAAGCGCGCCCTGTTCTGTGACGACTCCATTGTCCGCGGAACCCAGCTGAACGACAATGTCTCAGAGTTCTACGCCAACGGCGCCAAGGAGGTCCACATGCGCATAGCGTGCCCGCCGCTCATCTACGGCTGCCGCTACCTCGGCTTCACCTCGTCGAAGAGCGACATGGAGCTGCTGACGCGCCGAATCATCAAGGAGCTGGAGGGAGATCCGGACAAGAACCTGGACCTCTACGCAAAGACCGGCACTCCCCAGTATGAGATGCTCGTGGAGAAGATTCGCGAGCGCTTCGGGCTGACCTCACTGAAGTTCAATCCCCTCGAAACTCTGGTGGAGAGCATCGGCCTGCCGAAGTGCAAGATCTGCACCCACTGCTTCGACGGCACCTCACACTTCTGAACCACGACCCAAAACAACGAATACGGTCCGCGAGATTCTCGCGGACCGTATCTGTTTTTGAGTTGTCCTACCAGGATTCGAACCTGGACAAACAGAACCAAAACCTGGTGTGCTACCATTACACCATAGGACAATCCTTATTCGCTTCAAAAGACTCGCGTCCTCAGGAAGCGAATGCAAAATTACTAATTGTTTTCGTATTTACCAAATAATTTTTATGAGTCGGGGTCTTATTCGGCGCTGAAGCGAAAGACGATGCGGCGGCGGTAGAGGTCTCCGGGGATGAGCTCCTGCGTGGGGAAGTCGGGGCGGTTCGGTGAGTCGGGCCACCCCTGGGCCTCGATGGCGATGCCGTCATAGTCGGCATACTCGCGTCCGGAGCGGTTCAGCGGCGAGCCGGCAAGCCAGTTTCCGCTGTATACCTGCACTCCGGGCTGGTCTGTGAGGACCGTGAGCGTGCGACCGCTCTGCGGGTCCCTCAACACGGCTGCCTCCTTGAGCAGGCCGTTTTCATAGTCATCGACCACCCAGCAGGCGTCATAGCCTTTGCCGTAGTTCAAGGCGGGGAAATCCTCGCGTAGGTCACGGCCAACGGTCTTCGCCTGACGGAAATCCATCGGTGTGCCCTCGACGCTGGCCGGTGCCTCCGGCAGGGGGATGAGCGTATCGTCGGTCGGCAGATATCGCGAGGCGTTGAGCTTCAGTTCATGGTCGAGCGCTGAGCCTGAATCGGCTCCGCGAAGGTTCCAGTAGGCGTGGTTGGTGAGGTTGACTACGGTCGGATCGTCCGTCTCGGCCTGAAGGTCGAGCGAGAGTTCGGCGTCGTCGTTCCACCCATAGATAGCCTCCACGGCCAACTCGCCGGGATAGTTCCCGTCTCCGGCCGGCGAGATGAGCGAGAAGCGTACTCCGCCGGGGATGAGCTCGACGTCCCAGATACGGTTCTGGAATCCGTCCGAGCCTCCGTGAAGGTGGTTCGGACCGTTATTGACCTCCAATTGATACTCGCGTCCGTCGACCTCAAGATGGCCTTTGGCTATACGGTTGGCATACCGGCCCGGGATCTTACCCATGCAGGGGCCGTCGGCGATATAGTCTGCCGGCTCGGCATACCCGAGGGCTACGTTCTCCAACTTGCCCTCGCGGTCGCGGACCTCGACCGAGAGGATGCCGGCGCCGAGCGAGGAGAGCTCGACAGCCTCACCTTTCGAGTTCTCGAGGCGTACGATGGTTATGTCCCCCTTCGGGGAGGGGACTGTTCGTGTCGTTGTCGTCATGGGCGTATCCGTGTCAGAGTTTGCGTGCGCCGTCAGAGATGACGACATCATAGATCTTGGGCTCGTGGCCATACTTGGCGGCGAATTCCTTACGGGCCTTTTCGATGAAGGGTTCGTAGAGGTCGTTCTTCACGAGGTTTATGGTGCAGCCGCCGAAGCCGCCGCCCATGATGCGCGAGCCCGTTACACCGACCTCTTTCGCGATGTCGTTCAGGAAGTCGAGCTCTTCGCAGCTCACCTCATAGTCTTTCGACAGGCCTTCGTGGGTCTCGTACATTTTGCGGCCTACGGTCTCGAAGTCGTTCTTTTCGAGTGCGTCACAGACATCGAGCACACGTTCTTTCTCCTCGATGACAAACTTGGCGCGACGGTAGTCTTCGTCAGAAATCTCACCCTTGATGGCGTCGAGCATGGCGTGGTCAGCGTCACGCAGGGTCTCCACACCGAGCTTGGCGGCCACACGCTCGCAGCTCTCGCGGCGCTTGTTGTAGGGCGAGTCCTTGAGCTCATGCTTGACGACGGAGTCCACCAGGACCAGACGGTAGTCGTCGGCGTGGAAGGGGAAGTATTCGTACTCCATGTTTCGGCAGTCAAGGCGGATGAGCTGTCCCTCTTTGCCGAAGACGGAGGCGAACTGGTCCATGATGCCGCAGTTGACGCCACAGTAGTTGTGTTCGGTGCTCTGTCCGATGAGGGCGAGGTCGCGCTTCTCGACCTTACCGTCGTTGAAGAGTGTCGAGAGGGCGAAAGCGAAACATGACTCAAGTGCGGCCG
Organism: uncultured Sangeribacter sp.; assembly: GCA_964618395.1. Taxonomy (GTDB): domain Bacteria; phylum Bacteroidota; class Bacteroidia; order Bacteroidales; family Muribaculaceae; genus Lepagella. Next base: position 6,375 of record CAZUAK010000007.1, on the reverse strand, counting down.
AGGAGCTCAGGCCGGCGCCGAGGGGAACGTTGCCGGCGAAGACCACGTCGAAGCCTTCGACTTTCCAGCCGCGCTTCTGCAGCTCGCGGCAGACGCCGAAGATGTATCGCGCCCACCCTTCGGTGGGAGCATCTTCCTCTTTGAGCCCAAAGGATGACTCGGCGTTGAGGTCAAGCGAGAGGGCGTTCACGCGGTCGGTGCCGTTGGGACGGATTTCAGCCATGATGACCTTGTCTATCGCTCCGGGGAAGACGTAGCCGCCGTTATAGTCTGTATGTTCGCCGATAAGGTTGATACGGCCGGCCGAGGCAAAGAATTCGCCGGCGGGTTCTCCGAACTTCTGCGCAAAGGCTTCGGAAATCCGGTTTTTCATTTCTTCTGTAGTCATTGTATTGTGGTATGTAGATTTTTATATTAACAACGAATTGAGGTTATTGAAGTTGGCTCAATTTCAATTAATTCACAAATATATAAATAAATTCTGAGAGGTGCAAATGAATGTTTAAAACCCATTTTACGGATGTCCTCTATATTGAAAAAACTGACTCTGATTCAGAGAAAACGGGCCTTGAGAATACCCTCCGGCAAGAGGGAGTGAAGGTCAGCGGCGGAAGTGGGGATGGTGCGCAAGAAGTTCTTCGCGCAGCCGGGTGCGGTCTATGTGGACGTAGATTTCGGTCGTGGTGATGGATTCGTGGCCGAGCAGTTCCTGGATGGCCCGCAGCGATGCGCCCCCTTCGAGAAGATGCGTGGCGAAGCTGTGGCGCAGCGTGTGGGGGGAGACCTTCTTCTTTATGCCGGCCAGGGCGGCAAGGTCCCGGATGATGTAGAAGACCATCACGCGCGACATTCCGCGCCCAAGGCGCGAAAGGAAGATGATGTCCGAGGCGTCGGGCTTGACATTGCGCAGCGACCGCTCGCGCAGATATGCCCGGAGCAGGTCGGCCGCTGTCGGCGAGAGCGGGACGAGCCGCTGCTTGGACCCCTTGCCCTCGACGAGCAGGAAACCTTCGTCAAGGTTGAGGCGCGAGATGCGCGCCTCGGTGAGCTCGCTGACGCGCAGCCCGCTGCCGTAGAGCAGTTCGATGATGGTTGTGTTCCGCAGTGTCTCCTCCTTACCCTGGGGAATCATGGCCAGCATGGCGTCTATCTCCTCGAGCGAGAGCACGTCGGGAAGGTGTCGCGACGGTCGCGGCGACTCGATGAGCGCCGAGGGGTCGTGGTCTATGACCCCTTCGAGGCGCAGGTATTTGAAGAATGAACGTATGCCGGCTATGATACGTGCCTGGGAGCGGGGCGATATGCCCATCTCATAGAGCGTGGCGAGGAAATTGTGCAGGTCGTCACGCTCGACGGCAGACACCCGTATTCCGCGCTCGCCGAGATACTCCAGCAGGTGGGCCACGTCTGAGGTATAGCCCGCAAGGGTGTTTTGCGAGAGGCCGCGTTCGAGCATCAGGTGGGCGCCGAAGCCGCGCAGCAGCGCCTCGGGCATTTTCTCAGACTGTGACATGGAGCGGAGTGAGACCGGGGGTGCGGTAGACGATGATGTACCCCCGGCCTTCGATATACAAGGCTTTCGGCAAGGTGTCGGCCCACCCGTCGCCACGGAGAGACCCTGCGTAAAGGGACACCTCTCCCCTGCCGACGTTTTCCCGGTCGAATTCAAAAGTGACCAGAGGCTGCGGGGCGCCGTTTACGTCTTCAACCTCTCCCCCTTTTTTCGCACCGTTGCTGTCAAGAAGCCTGAACTTCAGTTTCTCGTGTTTCAGCAGGGCGACCAACGGGCAGGGGCGGTGAATCCGGATATGACGCGCACCCAGACGGCCGATGAGGCGCATGGAGAGTCGGCACAGCTGACGGTCGTATTCGCTGACCCGCATGACATCCACCACATCCTCGGCATAGTAGCGGTATCCCCGCTTCGGGCGGACCACATCGCGAACCAGCATGTAGGCCGCCGGACTGTGCACGCCGAACCCGCGGCGGTGACGCCAGCGGTTCACCTTGTCACGGACACCCCTGAACATCATATCGAGTCGTTCTCGGCCTTGCGGCGTTTCTGTTCACGTATGATGACGAAACACAGGGCGCCGGCGCAGAGGATCCATATCAGGCAGACGCAGACAATCGAGATGGCGTTGGTCGTCTTCAGGCTCTGAGGGTCGAAGGTCATCACCACATCATGCTCGCCGGCGGGAATCTGCATCGCGCGGAGCACGTAGTTGACGCGGCCGATGGGGGCCTCTTTGCCGTCGATGGTAGCCCTCCACCCCCAGGGGAAGTAAACCTCGCTGAAGACCGCCAGGCCGCCGTTAGCGGAGCGTGTCCGGTATGTCAGCTCATTGGGGGTGTATTTGGTGAGCACGATGGTGTCGCCGGGCGAGACGGGACGCCCCTCAGCCTTTCCGAGGACATCGGCGAATTTGCGGTCTGCGACTGCACTCAGACGCGGGTCGAGGGTGTCGAGGGCATCCATTTCGGCGTTCGGAGTGTCCACATACCTTATGTTCTCGACGAACCATGCGTTTCCGAGCGCGTCGGGATTGACGGCATATTGGTTTCCGTTGAGGATATACTTGGCGTTGAGCATGTTGATGACCGCGGGGTTGCCTTTGGCAATCTGCCGGGTCAGCAAGTCATTGTATCGCGTCAGCTTCGCGGCGTGGTAGCCTCCGACGGTATTGTGGAAGTATGAGGAGCGTGCGCCGTTGAAGTCGGCCTGGTCGAAGACACGGTAGTGTCCCTTGTCCTGAAGGATGGCGCGGTCGGCGTCTGTCATCTCGAATTTCTCCTCAGAGGGGAGCGGGGCGGTGAAGCTGGCTGAGTCGACATATCGTTTGTTGACCGAGAAGAGGTCGAGAAGGACTACCGCTGTCAGGCAGCACACCCAGACGGCGGGGCTTACTGACTTGAACTTGCTCCAGAGCCAGAGTACGAGACAGCCGGCGAGTATGACGAAGAAGGAGCGCATGCAGTCGGCGCTGACGAGTCCCAGGCGGGCGTTGGCGACTGTGTCCATAATGTTGCGGTAGGCGGGGTCATGAAGTGCTCCGGCGGCTTCGAGCGTCTCTATTTCACCGACGCTGAAGGGCTGACCGAAGACACTCGGCGCGAGCCAGCCGACAAGGCAGACAAGGAGTCCGCAACCCATGACGGCGATTATCTGCATCTTGCAGCGGACAAAGTAGTCTTTCGTCTCCAGCATCTGACGCAGAACGAGAATGGCGAGCAGCGGTACACAGAACTCCACAATGACGAGAATGGAGGCCACGGCGCGGAATTTGTTGTATCCCGGGAAGTTGTCGATGAACCAGTCTGTCATCGGGGCGAAGTTGTGACCCCAGCTGAGCAGGATGGCGAAGACCGAGACGGCGAACAGCGCCCATTTCGTGGGCGTCTCCCAGCGGCCGTTGACGGTGAGCATGGCCAGTATGGCGAGCATGAGCACGAAGGCGCCGACATAGACGGGGCCGTTCGTCATCGGCTGGTTGCCGAAGTACTGAAGGAAGAAGCCGTTGGCAACCTGGGCCTCTTCGGGGGTCAGGTATGCCTGGCGTCCTTTGGGGGTGTCGAGTACGCCGAGGGGCTTGTTCACGCCGCCCTCGGGCTTGATTGAGGCTCCACCCTTGACGTTGGGGACGAGGAGCGTGAAGGTCTCGTCGAGTCCGTAGCTCCACGCGGTGATGGCGGAGTGGTCCATGCCGGCGGACTGCACCGCTCCGGGTTCGACGATTTCTGTCGCGCGTCCGCGGACTGTCTCCTTGCTGTATTGGAGGCTGTTATATAGGCTGGCGGAGTTGGCACCCACGGCCAGCATGCCCGCCCCCATGACGGTCAGTGTGGCGACGGACCATTTCATCAGGCGTCTCTGCTTCCAGGCGAACCAAAGCCATCCCAGCACCAGGGCCAACATGACGAACCCGAAGTAGTATGACATCTGCGGGTGGTTGCTCTGCAGCTGCAGCGCGGCGAACAGGGCTGTCAACGCACCGCCGGAGAGGTAGCGTCCCCGGTAGCAGAGGGCCATGCCGCCGATTGTGGGCGGGATATAGCTCAGGGCGAGGAACTTCCAGATATGGCCCGCACCGATGATGATGATGAAGTATGTGGAGAAGCCCCAGGCGATGGCGCCGAACAGGGCTGTGGGCCACTTGAACTTCATGCACAGGCACATGATGAAGAAGCCCAACATCATGGCGAACAGGAGGTTTGCGGGCGAGGGGAGCCAGAGGGTGTATACCTTTGAGAACCATCCGAGCAGGGTGTTTGCCGGATAGGTCGGTGAGATCTGGAAGGTGGGCATGCCGCCGAAGAGGGCGTCTGTCCAGCGGGAGGCGATGCCGGTTTCGGCTTCATACTGCTGAACCTCGTGGCCGTTGGCCAGGCCCTGCATGATGTCGTGCTGCTGGAGCACCCGGCCCTCGAGGGCGTCGGGGAAGAAGAAGAGGAGCGCTATGACCGCCAAAAGCAAGGCGGCGAGAATGGTTCTTATGTACGTTCGTTTCATGGAATCAGAGGGCTGGAAGGTCACTTATGGCGAAGCGGGTCGACATGGAGCTGAATCTCGCGCTGGAAGGAGGACTCGAGCGAGATGAGGGTCTCGGTCTCGGTCACGCCGGGAATCTGCTGGATATGGTCGTTGAGGAGTTCGAGAAGGTGCTGGTTGTCGCGTGCATACACCTTTATGAGCATGGAGTACGGCCCGGTGGTGTAGTGGCACTCGACGACCTCGGGGATTTTCTCGAGCTCGCTGACCGCCGTGCGGTACATTGAGCCGCGCTCGAGCTTCACGCCGACGTAGGTGCAGGTGTTGTATCCCAGGCGCTTGGGGTTTACGTGATAGCCCGAGCCGGTGATGACGCCGAGGTCGTAAAGGCGCTGGACACGCTGGTGAATCGCGGCGCGCGAGACGTTACAGACAATGGCGATATCCTTCGACGGGGTGCGCGCATTGTTCATTATGATATTCAGAATCTTTCTGTCAAGATTATCGACTTTTTCCATATTCTGCAAAATTAACGATAATTCATGAAAGTCCCATCTCTCCCCGCATAAATTTCTCACGCGATGGCTCTATCGGCTTTTAAGGTCTTCAGTTCTTCCGACAGCCAGTTTCAATCACAACTGTCGGTTGGCTGACTGCGATTGACCAACTCAATGGCCTGTTTCCCGGTCAGTCGTTCAATGGTCATTTCGATTGCTAAACATCTGTTGAAACCCTTCTTGATTTCTTCCCTCAGGCTCTCGTCATCATTTGGATTGCATCTGCGCCCGAGTATTTCCAGAATCCGTTTCTTTTCAGCCTCGGTCTCTATTATCCGGATGTTTCCGAAGGCTATGACGCTTCGGAAATATGTTGTGAATGTCTCAGGATGAATCTCATCCTTCGCTATGACCGTAAAACTCGCTTTGCTGTTCTGCTTGATTAAATCTACCTTTTGACCGCTTAAGGCCGAATGGAAATATAGTTTCCCGTTGTCATAAGCATGGCTGAGGGGCACACCGTAAGGTTGCATATCTTCTCCACACAACGCCAGTACGCCCGAGGTTGTGGAACAGAGTATCTTTATACTTTCTTCTTCAGAAAGCAGTTGCTTGAAGCGTCGCATTTTCTTTTCCATCAGTGTATGAATTTCAGTCCGATTACCGAAAGTATCAGGGTTGTTATGAAAAACAGTCTCCAGAAAGTTGCCGGCTCATTGAAAAACACGATGCCGACAATCACTGTGCCCACAGCGCCTATTCCGGTCCATACCGGGTATGCCGTGCCGATTGGGATTGTCTGCACAGCCTTGGAGAGCAATACCATACTGAGGGTTAGGCACGCGAGGAAACCCAAGCCCCAAAGGCACCACGGAGTGCCGTTTAAATCTTTCATCTTGCCGAGGCAGAAGGCAAACCCTGTCTCAAAGCACCCGGCGATAATGAGAAGTATCCAGTTCATTTCTCAAAAATGATGGCCTATTGAGGGCTGCAGCAATACCCGGCGTCTCCTTCTAAGACCGCCATTTTTTGAAACGGGGTCTAAGGCCATTTACGACGCAAAATTACGAAATTTTTCCCGATCCCAAGCATTGTAGCGCAGGCCTTGCCGACACCATCTGTGCCACGCGTAGCGACGATACCGCGTCAGCGGTATGCCAGTGGTAGCTTTTATCTTTGCAAGTGAATTCAGATTTAACAAATCCAATCTGAAATGTTAAATAAAGACAGAGACGGTGAACTTAAATGGTAGCTGGCCATAAGGGGCCTTCATAGGTTACAGTCCGTCTCTGTCTTCTTTGTTGAATACATCAAGCTAGATTTTTAGACCTTATTTGCCATGGCTCAGGAGTTCGTTGACACATTTTGTATCAGGAGTCCGATTACACT
>CAZUAK010000006.1:0-35680 GCA_964618395.1 uncultured Sangeribacter sp. | reverse complement strand
GCCTGCCCCAATAACAAGGTTATAAAGAAAGCCGGAATATCCAAAAGATATTCCGGCTTTCCTGTGTCTTCAACCTTTATAGTATCGGAGCGAACAACCGAACGATAGACTCCGTGGCCCGTTGCCACCAAGGCCGTAGATGCCACGTAGAGAAAGCCAGTTTGCGACATTCGGCAAGGTCCTTGAAGAAGATGTCCTTCATCTCGCGGTTGAACTTCCCGTCATAGATAAAGAGATTGGCCTCAAAGTTGTTCTCAAAGCTCCTGAAGTCGAAATTGCAAGAGCCCGCCGTGACCAATTCATCGTCGATGATCATCGCCTTGGCGTGAAGCATTCCTGGCTCGTAGAGGTATACCTTGATTCCGCTTTTAAGACACTGTGTGACGTAGGAGAAAGAGGCGAAGCGGAGAAGAATCGAATCCGGACGCGCCGGCATCATGACACGCACATCCACACGGGCCGCCGAAGCAGCCTCCAGGGCTTGAAGCAGCGAGTCTGTAGGGAGAAAATAGGGCGTCTGGATATAGATGCACTTACGCGCGTTAGAGATGGCCCTCATGAAGGCGAGCACGATATTCTCATGGGTGCTTGTAGGACCGGAAGTTATCAGCTGTACCGAGACGCCATCGCCGCGCGGGTCCTCCTTATCGAACTTCATCGGCAGCAGCGGCGTGTCCTTCAGGAAGCTCCAGTCGATGGCGAAACTCAATGCGAGGGAGCGGACAATGTCACCCGTTACTCGGAAATGCGTGTCGCGCCAGACATCCCCATGCGAGGTACCGGTGATATACCGGTCGGCAATGTTCATCCCCCCAATGTATCCAATCTCAGAGTCTATGACGACGATTTTCCGGTGGTTGCGCCAGTTTATGCGGTTGGCCAACTGAGGGAAGGTCACCCTGAAGAAGGGGTGGACGCTCACCCCGGCCTCCTGCATGCGCCTGAAGAACTTACGCTTCGCGCTGAAAGAACCGACATGGTCATAGATGACGCGCACCTCAAGGCCCGCGCGCGCCTTAGCCATGAGCACTTCGGCAATCTCATTGCCTATTTCGTCATCAAGAAAAATATAATACTGGACCCATATCGACTTCGTGGCGTTCATAAGGTCCTTTTTCAGCGAGCGGAACTTGCTCACGCCGTCCGTGAAGACTTCGATGGTGTTGTTGACCGACAGAGGATAGTGACTCAGCTCATTGACCATCTTCACCATCTGGAGCGAGACGGGGGAGAGGTCGGTGTCTTCGAGATTGAGTTTGCGTGTCGGGTTGTTGTGGAGGAGTTTCCGCTTGTTGTGTCGCGAAATCATGTGGAGGTGCTTCATGCTTCGGCCGAAAAACAGGTAGAAGATGAGGCCGACGACGGGGAGGAAAATCAGCGCTATGATCCAGGTCAGGGCGCGGATAGGGTTGCGGTTTTCAGACAGGACGACATAGACCGCTCCGATGATAAAGACGAAGTAGACTGTAACGATACCAATGACCAGCCAGTAATTGAACGATTCCATCATAATCGAAACCTGAAAAACAACGGTATTCATCGCGGAGAGCCCCACGCGTTACCTAACCGAATCCAAAATTAAGAAAAAAATCCGAAAGGATAAGCAGTTCTTAAAAAAATTAGAGCCATCTTCACAGACAGCTCTGACTCTTTGGCTTAACTAAATAAATTCTTACATTTTCGGCTTGACTTGATTAGGACAGTGCAAAATTACAAATTACTTTCAAGAGCACAAAAAAATGTAAGGAGAATTTGTGTTAAGAAATATTAATAAGCGCGATTAAGACCGTTCAGAAATAATTTTTGACCTCTTGTAAAGAAACAATCCGGACGGAATTTGAAATCTAACGCTTTTGATGTTTGAGGGTTACCTGTCATTAAGAAAAATTAACCTCTTAGACACGTTTTTCGGCCTCTTAGAGTTGATTTTCGCCTTTCATATCTCTTTGGGAACTCCGTCAGGGTGGTGGAGCGGACCATTCCGCCATGCACTTTACTGGGCAACGAAAGCGTGCGAGAGCATCGTCTCAAGGTCGGCAGAGGCTACCTTGACCTTCAGCGCGCCGTCCATCGCCACGGAGATATGGCCCGTCTCTTCGCTGACGATGATGCAGATCGCGTCGGTCACCTGGCTCATGCCCAACGCCGCGCGGTGGCGCAGTCCGAGGTTCTTCGGGATGTTCATGTCGTGGCTCACCGGGAGGATGCACCCCACGGACATGATGCGGTGGTTGGCTATGATCATGGCCCCGTCGTGAAGCGGCGAGTTCTTGAAGAAGATGTTCTCTATGAGGCGCATGTTGATGTCGGCGTCAATGATGTCGCCCGTCTTCTCGAAGTCGGTCAGAGGCACCTTTCGCTGAAGGCATATCAGCGCCCCCGTCTTCGACTTGGACATAGACATGCAGGCGTAGACGACGGCCATGACCTGTGCGTGGATGGCGTCCACATTGTCCTTCTCGTGCCAGAACAGCCGTTTCAGATGCCGCCACTTTCCCTGCGAGCCGATGTCTATGAGGAAACGCTTTATCTGGTCCTGAAAGAGGATGACCAGCACGATGAGGCCGATACCCATGAACTTGTCCAGGATGGTACCGGTCAGGCGCATGTTGAAGATTTCGGATGCCACCACCCAGATGACGATGAACAGCAGCACACCGTAGAAGAGACTCAGGGTGCCCGAGTTCTTCATCAGGCGATAACAATAGTAGAGCAGCAGCGCCACTATCAGGATATCGATAATATCTTTGATTCCGAATTCAATCATCGGGACGAAGGTCTTGGAAGGTTCATGGGTGAAGAAGCGAGATGACGTTGCGCATCTGGACAGCCGCCTCCACGTCATGGACCCTGACGATGTCGGCACCTTTCATCAAGGCCGCCGTGTGTAGCGCTATGGTGCCGGGCAGTGACTCGGCCGGAGTGATGTCGAGAGGCTTCCAAATCATCGACTTGCGCGACATGCCCACAAGCAATGGCCGGCCGATGGCCTTGAAGCACTCCAGGTTCCGCAGCAGCTCATAGTTCTGAGATACGTTCTTGGCGAACCCGAAGCCCGGGTCGATGATGACGTCGGCCACACCCAACTCGCGCAGGCGCGCATCCTTGCGGGCGAGGTCTTCGAGCACCTCTGCCGTCACGTCACGGTAGTCCGTCAGCGACTGCATCGTCGCCGGTGTCCCGCGCGTGTGCATCAGCACGTAGGCCGCCTTCAGCTCCGCCACGGTCCCGAACATATCCGGGTCCATGTCTCCCCCCGAGATATCGTTTATTATCTCGACGCCGAAGGCCTGGACACTCTTGCGCGCTATGTCGGCTCGGAACGTGTCTACCGAAAGCGGTATCTCCGGAGTCTCGGAGCGAATGATCTCCAGGGCCGGCGCCAGACGGTCCCACTCATCGTCGGGCGAGATTTCAGGCGCCCCCGGGCGGGTGGAATATCCGCCGACATCGATGATGTCCACATGGCTTTCGACCATATCGCGCACACGACTGCGCACACCCTCGGAAAAGGGGGTGCGGCTTCCGGCATAGAAAGAATCGGGTGTGACATTGACGATGCCCATGACCCACGGGCGGTCTATCGTTTTTATCTCCGTTCCCAGGCGAAGCGTGAAAGGTGTTTTCATACCACAAAGGTACACTCTTTTGGCCGAACTGCCAAATAAAGAATGTCTCTTGCCAAATAAAGAGCGGATGGTGCCAAATAAAGGAGGGGTCCAGCCAAATTACGAACGCGTCAGTGCATCAGGTCGGCGAAATTCATCGCCAGATTGACCATCAGCGTAGACCCCGACTTGTGGGGCATGGCGTATGACACGCCAAGCCGCAGGGCCTTCACCTTGAAGCCCAATCCCGCTGAAAAGCCCGAGAGGAAATTGCGGTGGAACGTGGACATGTCCGTGCGCGTCTTGTAGTTATAGCCCAGGCCGATATAGAACTTCTCGGAAGGGGCATACTGGATGCCGAAAATCAGGTGGCGGAAAAGGTTAGAGGCGAAAGACTGCTTCAGCTCGAGCGTGTTCTCCTCGCCCTCATGGTCATAATAGGGGAGTTTCCACCGCGTGAGGTTGTTGGCAGTGATGGCTATCGAGAAGGGGCCGTGCGCGATGCCCTGCATGTATGCAAGGGTGATGTCGAACGGCAGACGGTCATAAGACGACTCGAACCGCTTCACCTGGCCGCCCATGTTGGAGAGCACCGCAGAGAAGGAGAGGTCATTCTCCTCATTATAGTAGTTGATGCCGAGGTCTACGGCCAGGGCCCAGGCCGTGTACTGCTCATAATTGCTGTATACGACCTTGAAATTGGCACCGCCACGCAGGCGGTCATTTATGTCGCGCGAATATGTCCCCTCAAGGACCATGTCCTGGGGAGAGAACTCACCCGTGGCCACGCCGTTATGGTCATAGCCCGCCAGTTTGCCGTAGTTCAGGTAACGCAGCCCGACGGCCCACGCGCTGTTCTCGCCCGCACCCATGGCGAAGCGCGCAGCCGCGAAGTTGGACGACTGCATGTAGAGCATGTATGAGATTGCCAACTGCTTCTCAATCTCCGGACCGAGCAGGGCCGGGTTCTGGTCGACGAGAGTCGCGTCATCGTCAATCACCGCCGCGCCGCTCCCGCCCAGCGCATAGGCGTGGGCCGAGGTCGGAATCTCAAGAAACGAATAGGCGTTCGAGCTCGTCTGACCCGCGACCAACGCGGGAGAGGCAAGCCCCAAGACAACTAACGCCGACAGAATTTTTGATCTCATCACCAATATAAACGGAAACCAACGCGCGGGTAGTATATCGGGGGCGGCATATCAGCACGCCACACGTATTTCTGAAACGGGGTCTTAAACCCGGCACTGTGAAAAAGTGTGAAATAACCCTAAAATGCACCTAAAAGAGAGGGTTAAATTTGGTATACTCACAAAAGGGGTATAAATTTGCACCGACATCAGAGAGGTCCTCAAAGACAGAAGGAGACTCGAAGAAAAAGTGACCTAACCCCCGGGGAATAAAAGACAGAGGGAATGTCAACGACGGGGGAGAGAAGAAAAGGAAAAGGGAAATAAGAGGGGAAGAAGGAACAGGGCAGGAGGATAAAGGGAAGAAGGAACGGAGACTAACTAAACTGCAACAAAAAGCACCATAAAGAAAGCATCTGAAATAGATGAAGAAAAAACTCATAGCGGCGGTCATGGCCTGCGGGATATTCACCATCATAGCCGGCTACAGCCAGACCTGCCGGGTCAGCACCGGAGTAGGGAGTGACGGATGTCAGAACTACATAGAAGTGTTTGAATACGACTACGTCACCGAGAAGCCCACCTTTCCCGGAGGAGACGCCGAGCTGATGTCCTACATCAACCACTGTCGCGTCTATCCCCCCGAGGCCTACAAGAAAGGCATCCAGGGGAGGGTCACCTGCAGCTTCGTCATCTGCAGCGACGGCCAGGTAGGGCACATCCAGGTCCTCAAAGGGGCCGACCCCGAGCTCAACCGCGAAGCCGTCCGCATCTTCAGCGAGATGCCCAAATGGCGTCCCGGCCGCCTCGACGGCAAGCCCGTCCCCGTCCGCGTCATCCGCTCCGTCCCCTTCCGCATCTAACCCTCTCACCGCCCCAAAAAACTTTAATCCATGTCCGCGGAATTTGACCCCCACTCTGAACTTCCGATCGAACTGCTCCTTTCCTACAAGACGCTACCCGAGCTGAAAGCTCTTGCCCGAAGCATGGGCATAAAATTCAAGGGAATTAGACTCAAGGAAGAATGGGTCAGAGCCTTGAGCAAGCTCTTGATCGAAAGCCCGGAGCTTGTGGTCAAATACATGTTCTGTTATGAACTACAGGCCACGCTCGATGGCATAGAAGGCAAGATGACCCTAAAAGAGGCACAAGACTCCGGCCTGCTTTACGAACTGAACCGTTTCGGCCTCATATATGAGGTCATAGACGGTGAAAGTGACACAACCATCCTTCGGTTCTGCCATGAGCTGACAGAACCCTTGCGCGCCCTGATACCTGCCGAGCTCAAACGCCGCGAAGAAGACGGCTCGCTCATAGCCGAACAGATGGCCCTGGGATTGGCCAACCTGTACGGCTTCACGGACATGGTCTACATACACGAATATAAGCCCGAACTCGAAAAGTGTCTCGGCCGTACCCTCGACGAAAAAGGATTCATGGACCTGATGTTCCCCGTCCTCGGCCTCACTCACGGCGGCCACGGCGTCTGCAGCCTTCCCTTCATGACGCCCTTCAAGGGCTACACCGGCTTCACCATAGAGAAACCTGATACCGTAGACTGGTCGCTGAAAGCAAAACAGTTCGACTTCGACACCATCCTGAGCTACGGCAAGATGCCCTATCCCGACATCGTCACCCCCGAGACCGAAGCCATAAAGAAGGTCCTCAAGAAATACGGCCACTCCAGCATCTCCATCGAATATTCCCTCTGTGACATCTGGCTCACCAGACAGGGAAAGCAAGAACACTTCCCGCATCCCCTCAACTACATGCGCCTCACCGACAACGCAGCATATGACGAAGCGATGCCGGCCTATGTATCCTACATCAACAGCCTTCCTCAATGGCGCCTACGCGGCAACTCTCCCGACGACCTCACCCGCCACTTCAATCTACGATAATCCTACACAACACCCGTGGACAGTGAGGAAGGTAATACAAACTCCGTATTGGCTAACACGCCCAGCGAGAATGTAGAGAGCCGCTGGATGGTAATTCTCTACACCTTCTATAGTAGAAGCTTGAATGTCAAAGGTTCTCCCTCATCCTCTAAAATGTTATCTATGAACCGCTGCTCTTCCTTTTTAATTGCTCGGATCTCGCCCTCTTCATTAAAAAGGCTGAACTCGGCCCTTTTGGTTGAGATTTTGCCGTTCTGAAACTCGTATGAGGTGATGTAGCCAGTTCCTGTGTGACTAGTCATACCCCCAACACCACCGTCGATAATGAAGAACTCAGTGTGTCCACCATAATCTGAGAGAATCTTTCTCACGTTGCCATTCTCAGAACCGTATACCCACAGTTCGGAATCCGCCTCACAAGAACCGCATTTTATCCACAATTCCGGCTCTCCGTCCCGAGTTATATCATAAAGAAAATATTCAACGTGAATAAGCCGGTCCTCCGAAGCATTTAATGTGTCGAGTACACACAGGAACGGCGACAATTCATCGGGCAACTCTAAGTTCTCCGCTTTGAACACCACCGGCTCCTCCTCCGGATACAGCGTGTCGGCATCCCCACCCTTGACATATTTGTTCTTATTACATGAGCAACTGCAACATATAGCAACCATAAGAAGACATATAGACTTGAGAGTATTCATTCCAACAATATCTTATTCTTAATCCTCGCGACTCAAAGCCAACCGCAAACCTAGGGTTCCTTCCTTAATCCTTCCATGTACAAACTCCCGAGCGTCCGCATTTATTGATTCCGGTTCATCCTCGAAACTGCCGCCCGCGATAATAAACAAGGGATCGGAGCCACTTAATGTCCATTCCGCCACATTGCCAAACATATCGTAAACGCCGATACTGTTAGGGAGCTTCTGTTTTACTGCATGAGTGACCCGATAGAACTATTCCTCCTTCTTTTTAGTGGCATAATGCTTTATCGGGACATATTGGTATTTCTTACGGAATTCTCTTTTTTGTGATTCTAATTCATCCTCAATTTTACGATATTCTTCTTCAGAGATGATGCAGGTTCTATATTCCGTATCAATATTGTAAGAAAATCTGTCTTTTTTGACAGATATAGTCTTAGGAATATCTCTCATAATAGTAATGGGGTCAGCTTCAAGGATAACTGTCTCCTTTGGAAAAATAATATCCTGTAATGTAATCGAATTCGATGAAAAGGTGTAAACTGGACCATATTCAACCCTAACCTCACATAACGATTTTGAAGTACAATTACGCAGATAATATCTGTTATGCTCATACTGTGACCTTTCTTTGTCTCTCCAAATTACAACTGCTGTGGTTACTCCTTCATCGGCATTAACAGTATAGATCACCGGGAAATTATAAAATAGCAACACCACCCAAGTAATTCCACAAATACAAAGACTGATAAATGCGCTCACTAATGAATAACCTCCTATTTCATTCATTATTGAATTCTTTATCATTTTATATCTGGATTTCCGCTGATGTGCTAAAGTATATATGATATCATAGGCTAAAATAAACACTTCCACCACTATAAACGAGCATGTAAATAACAAAAGCCAAAAGACAATTGGTGCAATTTCCATATTTTTTACTTTAAGATTTTTCAGGGGAACCGGTGGTAATCATTTTACGGTGATTGTGTAGGTTATGAGTCGTTCTGTCTCTCCGCGATAATCGTGGATGACCTTTATCTGGTAGATGCCTTTTTTCAGGGCTTCAAGAATACAAGTCTTTGTGGCTTGGTCGCCTCCGCACATTCCACTCTCTACTCCTTTCTGATCGTGATATCGGATGTCGCTTGTCTGCTTAAATGCACTCTTGTCATATTCTAACCAATAACTCGATCCCACTGATCCCCAGACAGAATGAGAGTACTGTAATAGTGTACCGAGCGGGATTGTCAGTTCACTGTCTTCATCTTCAAGATTGATGACGTTTTTATTATGATGTTCAAGAATGTGTTTCTCATTCTGATCGCCCTCTTTTTGACCACAAGAGGTTAATATACAAACGGCTGCCACTCCTAAGAGAATAATAGAAAGAATAAAAGAAGTTTTCATGAGAGTTGTTAACGTTTAGTATAGTATCAATTAGGTAAGTAAAGATGGATAAACTCGTTCGGTTTGAAATCTTGGTGAAGAAAAATAACCTGTTTTAAACTCACCGAAATTGATTCCACCTAATAACCTTTGGAGAACATGTTATTGAACCATTATGTGGTGAGTATATTTTGGAGGAAGGATACAAAGTGAACCGGCTGCTTGTGACGGTAGCCGATCCACTCTTCCCTCTTCCCGGGGCCTATCAAGTCGCAGCCTGTAGTGGCATAATCAATGGTGGGACTACTAATTGCCGAAAATGGTGCGTCTGTTTTTATTAGATGAAGATGGTCAGAACCAGAAGTCTCCATCGGCATCATAAGATTCCTCGTCTCCCTGCTCCTCGGTGGATTGTGAACAGTCGTCACTGAACGAAATCTCCGAGTTGAGGGTGGTTAAATCGGTTTCCTCGCTTTCCGATGATTCCTGAAAGTCTGCCGGCTTGTATTCCTCATAATCCTCCGAAGCGTCATCGACAACCCACGGGCTATCCGAGAACATTGCAGAATCGTTGAACATATCGGTGGCCGGAGTGAAGGGAAGGTCGAAATCAGTATCGAGTTCCGCAGGATATTCAAAGCCTTCCTCGATCATTGCCTCGTAACTCTCCACCACATTGTCATTGACATCTAGCACCTCCGAGAGGGCCGGATCACTTCCGAACCGGGCCATGAACTCGCGGGACTCCTCTTCAGGCATCATGTTGTCGAGCCATGCAGCCAGCGTCTCCTCGGTCATGTTGGGCATCGTGTTATCTATTATCATAGAGACTTCTCTCCTCCTTTCTTAAAGTTTTTACAAACTGGTCCTTGGCCAGTTTGTGCTTGCTGTAATAGGTGTTCATATTCATTCCCATCAGTGCCGCGGTCTCCTCATTCGTATGTTCCTCCAGATAACGGAGGCGGATAAGGTTGCTGTATCTCCGGTTGGGCATAAGTCCCAGGATGGTCTCAGCATCATGACCGGCAAAAATGGAGTCGTTATGATTTATGGAGTCAGTCTCGGGTAGGTATCTTACACCGACGTCATCAACATTTTCAAAAAAATTGTTGATTTCCGCCCTGCCCTTACGCTTGAAGCGTTTGTAACAGTAGAAAATGCAGACCGTCTTCAGCCACGTGAAGAGCGAACTCCGGAAACCGAACGAGGCCAGTTTCGGCGTTCCGGTCTCCTTCTCGGGTGTCAGGAGATAGATATATATCTCATTGATGAACTCCACACACGACTCGCAGTCGGTATAGTAATTGTCATATACCGACTTGAAGAGGGGCCAGCACTTGCGGTAGAGGAACTCCTGCGTGACCTTCCGGTCTTTGGAAAGAAGAGCCTCGACCAGAATCTGATCGGGGCTCTTAGGTTCAGTATGTAGGGAGTCCATAGGAATTTGCTTCGTCACTGCCGGTCAGCATCAGCACCAGATACCAGATGGGACCGATAAGCGGGATTAAAGTGATGAAATACCACCACCCGCTGTGTCCGGTGTCGTGGAGGCGTCTGACCGAGACGGCCAGCATCGGCAGTATTGTGAGGAGGAGGGCCATTGTGGCACCGGCCAACTCACCTATTATCAAGCCGCTGTAACCGGAGATGGAATAGCCGAGGACAGCCCCGATTCCCGGTACGATAAGTTGGAATAACACGACTCCGAGCCAGAACCACCAGTACTCCGACCGAGATGACCGACCTCTGAAGTTGGCATAGTTGTCTATCCCAACCTTTATTGCATTGGCAAATGTCATAGGATTGATACGCTATCGAAATGAGGGAGTGTCAACCAAGATATTGATTCCACTCCCTCACTTCGGGATTTATTTTTTGACCGTCGGCTGCGGTTTCACAGGCTTCAACTCGCGGGGAGAGAAGTAGACCTTGACCACCGTGGAGTCGGGAAGGGTACACTCATACTGCATGCCCATGTCATGGTTGCCCAGCACACGCCCCAGTTTGTTGGAACCGTCGGCGTTCAGGTCATGAGTTATTATGGCCTTGATCGAGTCGAGTGTCAGAGAATCGAACCTCTTGTCGGGCACACCGATGATAAGGGTGAAGGTGCTGTCTCCTTTCTCTATGCGGCAGCCGTTGAGAAGCAGACCGTTTGCCAGTTCCTCCCCGGGGTTCTTGTTCGCGCTGTCAACGAGTGCGATGACCTGTGGGGGAACCTGACGCTTCACTTCCTCTTTCTGCTTGCCTCCTAAACACCCCGTGAGAGACAGAAGGAGGCAGCAGCAGATAGAAATATATGTTTTAGACATATTGGTTACAGAATTAAAAGATTAATTTTTTGGCTTCAGACACTTCCGCATCAGAGCATGTTGATCTCGGTGGTGTAGATGACGGTCACACCGTCGAGTACCTCCACCTTATATTCGCCGGGTTTCCAGAAATCCTCCTTCGGTGAGCCGAAGAGTTCGGCAGACTCCCATTCCCTCTTTTTTTTGGATTTTTTGATCTCCACAGGCATCTCCAGGCTGTAAGTTTTGCCGGCCTTGAGAAATGGCTTTCCGTCCGGGGCGGTGACGCGGATATAGAATGTGGTATCGAACGAGTCCTGCCTCCAGGGATTGAACTCAAACTTGAACTGGACATACTCAGCGACCTTGGTCTTCAAGCTCTTGCCGTAATCGGCCACGACCTCGTCGTTGGCGTTAACGATACGGAAAGAAATGCCGGCGATGTAATCCTTCAACTCGCTCGGTCCGACCATATCCTGAAGCTGTTGCTGCGCTCGGTCGCGGTCATCGAGTTCCTTTTTATAGGCCTTCTCGTATTCTCTCTTGAAAGCCTTGTCCACGCCGCTGAACTTATCGAAACAGTCCTTGAAGACCTTCGTATAGTCCTGTGTTGAGGCGGCGTAAGTGTTCATCTCGAGGTGCACCTTCTTGTCTGTCACGGTGATGTTGATGTCCGGGAAAGAGGTCTTGACCTCATTGGCGGCTATGATAGAGGGAGTGCGCTTGTAGTCCTCCTTCCCATCACCGACCCTGAAGCCTTTCCGGTGAAGGGTATAGCACATGGGGGAATCCTTGCTGGTGGTTATCCAGAAGAGGACATTCTCCTTGTCGCGGAAGCATACGCTGTTGTCCGTGGTGTCGACCTCAGGCTTATAGCCCTCCTTGTCGAGATAATAGTACAGGGCGTTCTGGGCCTTTTCCTGGGCCGGGGTCATTTTTTCGACTGCGAGGCCCGCGGTAGCCGTCAGGCCGGCCATGACGATCATGGCGGTTTTCAAAAATTTCATATCGGGTTAGTTTAACAGTTGATTATTCTTATCGTATAGCAGGATCTTGATCTCGATGTAGGAGGGTGTGCCGGTCAGCTGGCGTGTCATCTCCTCGAGTTCCCGGATCTCATCGCTGAAGTCGGAATCTCCGACCTCCAGGTTCATCGTCAGTTTTATCGAGAGTGTTATGGTCGAAGGCTCGATGCGGATTGACTGGATGACGATGCCGTCGTGGATAGGCATGGGGCACGAAGCAGCAGCCACCCTCCATTCCTGTCGCCAGTCAGCTCCGGCCTGGACTCTTTGGTAGTCCCATGTATTATTGACCACCTTACCTGTCGCAATCTTACGGTTGGTGTAGTCATAAATGTCAGAACTTGCAATCGCGCCGTTTTTGTAATGGAAAACTTCGCGGTGAAAGCCCCCCTGACAGTTGACCGGCTCGCCCCGGGTGCCGTAAAACGCCTTCTCGGTCTGACGGTTCTGTTTGTCGTACTTGTATTTGACCGTGGCATAACCCGCGCTGTTCAGAGTCGGCTTGCCCGAGGTGTTGAAGGTCGTCTCGCTCTTAGTGAGGCGCATGTCGTTATATTTGAATTCCTTTTTGTGGTATCCATCCTTATTGTCGTTTACCGGCTTCCCGTCGATTGAGAAATAGGCCTGTGAGGTCAAGTCGCCCGCTTCGTTATACGTGGACCTCATCTCGCTCCATCCCCTGTTGCCGGTTGACTTCTTACCGTAACCATCGTATGCCATGAGTTTGAGCATATTGCCTTTCTTGTCATACTCGATGCGTCCCTCGGGAGCCACACCTACGGCCACCTTCGGCTTCCCATCGACTCCGAATGAAAGCTGGTGGTTGACCTTATTCACGATCCTGTCATATTCATTGAAATACTTATGGACCTTATTCTCGTCATATCCCCTCTTTCCGGAGGCATCAAAGAAGGTTGACGTGACCTTGTTGTTGCGTGCGTCATATTCAGAGATACAGATGGCGTACCCCTGGCCCTTCACATTTTTCAATTTCCCATCCGGACCGTAGTTTTCCTCCCGCACCAGATTGTTGCCGGCATCGTACTTCCTGATTATCTTATGGATTCCTGCGTCATTGAGTTTCGGTTTGCCGGATGCGTCAAAATATGCCAGTTCCGTCTGATTGTCATGGTCATCATACTTGGATACCAATTTTGTTCCGGAGGCAAGCATCTTTCCGTTGAGGCCTACGGGATAACCCACGGTGATGTTCCCGCGTTCATCATAGGCAAAGTCCCAGCCGGCGTTGCCGCCGATTGACATCGGATGTCCGTCGGTTCCCTCGTAACGTTCCGTTACCTTGTTGCCCTGATCATCATATGTAAAAGTCACTTTGGCACACCAGTCGTTGGGAACTACGGGTTTGCCCTTCGAGTCGAGGAATTTGCGTGCCACCTCGTTTCCCGTATCGTCATATTCTATGACGATTGATGAAAATCCTTGATAGGTCATGGCCGGATTGTCTTCGCTGTCAAAGTAGGATATGGATGTTATATTGCCCCTCGCGTCATATTCTTTTATATAATAACTATAATGCAGATCTGCCGGAGTGACACCTTTCCGGTCCTTATCCTTCAAAGACACCCGCCTCTGGCGCCCCTGTTCGTTATATTCATATTCAGTACCGGCATAACCCACTCTCGCAGGCGAGAAAATCTGCCCGTCAGAGTCTACAAAATATTCCGAGGTGATCCTTCCCTCATTATCGAATGTCCTTTTCAAACCGGAGAAGAACATGCCCTCAACCGGTTTTTTATCGAGGTCAAGATATGAGAGGCACAACGGATTTCCATGTTCATCATTGATTGTCTCCACCCTGAAATAATTCATATCATCGTTCGAGTAAACAGCTCCGTTACCCTTGGCGTCGATATAAGTGATGGCATTGATATATCCATTGTCGTCATATTCGTAAATTTCACCTGCGACACCGTTAGAGTAAGTGGCGCCACCGTCCAGACCGACGTACATTTGCTTTACACGTAGACCCTTGTCGTTATACTCGTAGATATATCCGGCTGTGAGGATATCCTTCCGCAGCGCCGGCTTACCCTCCATGTCATAGTATCTTTCTGCGATTCTGTTTCCCCACTTGTCATAATCATATTTGGCAACCGGATAATTGCTTCCGTCGCTGCTCGGTTTGCCCTCCGGGGTGAGGTAAACTACCTCAGCCAATCTGTCCTTGTCGTCATACGTGAACTTCTTCTTACCGAGTCCGAATTTGGTCGCCTTGATTTTACCGTCCTTGCCGAGAAATGATTCCTCCACAACACGCCCCTTGTCGTCATAGACGAAACTTTTCCCGAACAGACCCTGGCCGTCCGAGACTCGGATGTTGCCGAATCCGGCATACTCAACCTTCACAAGATGTCCGTCGTCATCATGGTGGAGGATATATTTCGAGATGCGGCTCTTCCCCTCCAGCATCGTGTCGAATGAACTCTGAAAAAGCTCAACCTGCGAGTTGAGGGTCATCTCGGTTCCGTACTCATCGTCGAGTTTGAAGGTACATGTCTTCAGGTTGGAGTCGAAATCCTTCACATACAGTACCCTGCCGCTCCGGTCACGGAAGGTCTCGGTGTCAACCTTGTCGGTACCCTCCGCGTAGGTTAGAGACATGTCCACTATGCGGTCCTTTTCCTCAGAGTCATTGTGGTTGATAAGGTTTCCGAAACTGTTGACATAGCTGACGCGGCGGACCTTCCCCTTCGACTTCTCAAACTTATAGGAGCCCTCGCGGTGGCTCACCTCATTGTGAGAAAGTTTATGGATGCCCTTCGGGATACCCCAGACCTCGACATAGTCGGCATAGTACTCGTATTTTGTCCGGTAATAGTCCCATATAAAGATGCCTCCGATGATGCACGCGAGCATGAAGGCGATTCCTCCATACAGGAGGGGCTTCGGTATCGGGTCCGGTGCGATGGCCTTCTTCACGTCCTTTGCCATCTCCGAACAGCTGGTATAACGCTGGTCCGGCTCCTTCCGGGTCGCCTTGTCGACTACCTTCTGAATCTTCTCCGAGATATGGGGATAGTATTCTATCATCTTCGGGAGCTCCTCCTTGACGACCTTGGTCTTGATGAGGTGTTCCGTGAGTTTCGTCGGGTCATACGGGGTCTTGCCGGTGAGCATGCTGAATATCAGCACGCCGAGCGAATAAACGTCCGAACGTGCATCCGGCACCTTCCCGAACACCTGCTCCGGACTCATATATGACGGAGTCCCGACGGCCACGCCGTTGTCCTTGCGATCGTCAGAGACGATCTGCGCGATACCGAAGTCCATTATCTTGAGGTGGCCCTGCTCATCGACCATGATATTGCTCGGCTTTATATCGCAGTGTATAATGCCCTTGGAGTGGGCGTAAGAGAAGGCGTCAAGGATCTCCCTGATCATCGGATAGGCCTTGCTCTCGACGATGAGTCCGTTCTTCTTCTCGATGAAGTCCTTCAGGGTCATACCCTTCACATACTCCATGATGAGGAAGAGGCCGTCTTCGGTCTCGACATAGTTCAGGAACTTCACGATGCCGGGATGGTCAAGGGAGCAGAGGAGTTCCGCCTCCTTCTTGAACTTCGCGCGGATCTTGGGATTTCGCGCGAACTCCGGGCGTATGACCTTGATGGCCACCTGCTGGTCGATGTTCACATTGGCAGCCAGGTACACGCTGCCCATACCGCCCGAACCTAATAGGCGGATAATCTTATAATTCAGAATATCGGTGTAAGCCATACCGATTAAGCCAATTTTAGAAATATAAAAACCCCCGGCCTGAGAAAGCCGGGGGACATTGTCATGACGCTAAGATCCAGATGATCATTGAGATTGGCGAGACGATAGCCGCGGCCCACCCCAACTTTCTGTGGTCTTTCTTATACTTCAGTATCTTATGCGATCCGTAGTTGGTCTTGGCGGTTCCGATATGGATGCCGAGACCGATACCCAACACACCACCCAACACAGCGCAGACCCAGGCCGCTACGATCCATCCGATTGCATCCTCGTCGGCATCCTCCGGGATAGGTGGATCTACCAGGACCTCTCCTCCAGCCGGATCTTCCGGTTGGACTCCCTTAACAGGTTTTAAAGGTGCGCTTTCCTTAGGTAGATCACCTTCCATTTTACCCATCAATACCTTCTTCACCTTGTCCCAGTCTACCAATCCTGCCTCAACGCCGGCGAGTCGGACAGTTCTGGGATTGTCGAAAGGAAGCTGGATTGACCGGCGGTGAACAAATTCTGAGCCGACTAATGTACCGTTGGCACTATGGTCAGTGAGGATGAAATAGCGAGTGCCGGTGTTGACGACAAGCTCTATATCCGCGTGATGACGGCTGATCTTACACTCCGGGTCGTCTAAGATGATATCGCCCTGGGTGCGCCCTAAAGTTATCAAAGAGCGGTTGTCCACGCTTACAGTGCCAATAAGAGATTTCAGATCCGCATCAAACTCCGAGCAGGACATGTATCGCTGCATCATATTCTTAGCTGTAGCCTTTTCTAACACCTGCTGATAACCCTCGGGAATTCCCTTGACATACTTATCCAGTTTAGGTAATGGCTTGGTGAGTACTGCGTCTTGTGTCTCAAACTCACTCTGTAGTTGGTTGAAGGCGTGATGACCAGTCAACATATAAAAGAAAACACATCCGAGCGCATAGATATCTGAAAGCCAATTCACGGTATATCCCTGAGTTTGCTCCGGGCTCATATAACCCATTGTACCTATGACGGTGCCGGTGAGTGTGCCGTTGGAAATATAGAAATTCCTGGCTATGCCGAAGTCGAGTAACCGTATCGAACTGTCGTTACAAATCATGATGTTCGATGGCTTCAGGTCACGGTGCATTATATTTGCCTCATGAACCTGTTGCATGGCCTGCAGAACCTGTGTCATATAACGCGTAGCCTCGTGATATGGTATCGCACCGTTTTTCTTGACATACTGTTCCACATTCAGCCCATCGACAAGTTCCATCACTATATAATAGCACTGCGTCTCCGGGTCTCTAAATGCGGAATAGAGTTTAACGATAGAAGGATGGTCGATCTGCATCATGAACTCCACCTCCCTTTCGATACGGGATATTATCGAGAAGTCGGTGGCGTACTCCGGGAGGATTTCCTTGATTGCCACTTTGTGGCCTTGCGGATCGTAGCCCTTCAGGATCTGGCCCATACCACCTTTGGCGATAGGCTCATCCTCAACCGTATAGTTGGCAATCTGTCTCATTTCATGTAGGATTAAAGATTCAAAAATGTCTTTCAGTCATCCTTTTCGATAACACCTTTGCGTATTATCGGATTCTCTTCGGGATTACCACCGCTTTGTTGGTCTGTTTTCGGATTTTCTCCATCCGAATTTACAATTGCTTTTCTAACCTTCGGATCTGAAGACTGTTTGCCTGCGCTTTTCTGAATTACAGACTTGGATCCCTTAGTGCGAGGTTCGGGTTTTGCTCGTTCCTGTTCAACGACGATGATTTTTTCAGTCTGGGTCGGAGCAGTCTTGGTCTCGGGCTGGGTTTTTACTTCCTGCTTGGGCTGGGCGGTCACTGTATTCTTCTCCTGTTCCTTCTTGGAGTTGGAGTCGGGGTAGAAGAAGTAGGTAGCGGCGCCTGCAATGATCAGGACCGTGAAGATTGCCAGAGCGTAAGTGATAGCGCGGTTCCTCTTTATCTCCTTCTTGATGACTGCTCCGGACGCACTGACTCCGGGTGCGACTGTATGGGCCTCCGAACCGCCTGTGAACTCCACGATCTGCACAGTGATGTTGTCCGTTCCTCCCGCCGAGTTGGCTGCTTTCACGAGAGCCTCGGCCTTCTGCTGGACCGGTACATCCTTGCGCTGGAGCAGGCTCGCGATCTCGGGCGCGTTGACCATGTTTGTCAGACCGTCGCTGCAGAGCAAGAACACGCTCCCCGCCTCGGGAATAACTGGAGCCGGAGACACCACCGGAGGCGTCATGGTTTCGATACCCAGTGCGTTGGTGATCTGGTTTTTGTCCTGATGGTGTTCCGCATCGGCCGCCGTGATCTCACCGGCGTCCACAAGCGCCTGAACGTATGACTGATCACGGGTCAGCTGACGGATGTCGCCAGACGGGGTGAGGTAATAGATGCGGCTGTCTCCGACAGACCCATAATATACCTTGCCATCCTTGATGATGAGCATCACGCAGGTCGAACCCATTCCGGAGAGGTTGGGGCTCTGAGCCGCGCGGTTAAGGATGGCCTGGTTCGCCGCCATGACCGACTGGGTGATGGACTCTTCTGGAGAGGCGAAGGTGTTGTCTGAAAGAATGTCACGGATGACAGCGACAGCGAGCTGTGATGCCACGTCGCCGGCGTTCTGTCCTCCCATTCCGTCACAGACGACAAGCACCGTCCCATTCGGCGATTCGAACATTGCCATGCTGTCCTCATTCACCTGGCGCACCTGGCCCGTGTCGCTGCAGGTTCCTATATTGTAGTTTTTCATGGCTTCAGAGTTGAGGTATGGCGATGAAGGTGAAGACAGTATTTCCGAGACGGATGACATCATAGTTTTCAAGTACGCCCTCGTCAGAGACCTGTTTGTTGACGAACGTACCGTTGCTTGACTGCTCGTCATGGTAACGGTATTTCTTGTCGATGTTGCGGTAAAGAATCATGAGGTGCTTGCCCGAGATCTGGTTGTCGTCGGGGATGCAGATGTCACATGACGGATCGCGTCCGATGAAGTTCTTGCCTTCGTAGATTTCGAATGACTTGCCGAGAGGGTAGCGGTTGTAGGTGACTAAGAAGCCGACAAGTTTACGGCCGTTGGTCTTTCCGCCACCCTGGGGAGGACGGATCATCGTGCGGTTCGAGGGCTGTGGAGCGGGCTGCGAGCCGGCGAGACCGTGGCCGGCGGGACGTGCGCCCTGAAGACGGGTGGCGCCGCTTGCGTCGATGGAGTCGCCACCTCCCGTGCGGCCTGCCGCAGCTGCGGGCATCGGACCGTTGTTGACCGGGTTGCTGAAGGGGTTATTGACATTCTGCGAGGGAGGGTTGATACGGGTGCCTCCTGCGTCAGAGGGGTCAACTCCAGTGTTGGGAATGGAATTGGAAGCCGAGGGAGATTTGGGGCAGAGGGGACATTCGTCACCGTATATCGTAGAGTCGTAGATGTGTCCGTTGGGGCAGATTTTCTTTGGCATGGGTTCAGTTTGTTAGGTAGGTTAATGTTGTCAGAGAAATTAATATTCTCAGCGGTTTTTATTATTTTCTCAGAAAGGGGAGTGGCCTGTTAGAGACCTCCCCCCTCCTGAGTGTAGTTTAGGGTTGATTACAAGAATAGCCTTAACCGAGGAAAGATTCTTCACCACCCATATCGAATGTGCTGTCGTCAGAGACGTCGGTGTCGTTCATGGCATAACCATCGGCGACTGTGTTTTCGTCTTCGGGGAGTTCCATCCCTGCGGTGTAGTGTGCGTTGGGATTGTAGTCAGGGTTGTTCTCAGCATAGTCACCGTGATAGCTTTCGCCGGTTTTCTCATCCTCGAAGTCATTGTGGATTCTGTTGTCCCCGACATCAGCCAGCGAGCCATTGCCATCGGTATAGTAGTAATCACGGGTAACCTTGCTTGTTTCATTACCCATGGCCAGTCTATGGGTCGGGTCGGCTTCAAAGAGTTCATTCTCCTCGATGACACCGTTGTTGTTGACGTCGATTCCGATGACGTCCGCGAGGTTGTCGTTGTCCACATCGACCAGGGCGAACTTCTGGCCGTCAACGGAGCCGGACTCCATGCTGATGAATCTTTCACCGTCGATATAGATCTCCTGGGTCTCTTCCCATACGATCTCGGGCTCTGCCGGAGCAGGTGCCGGAGCGGGTGCGGGCTGGGAAACGTGAACCACCTCAACTTCGGGTTCCGGAGCCTCGCTTACGGTAGCTGCGTCGGTAAGGTCTTCCATCGTGAGGTCTTCATTCACGTCCTCAAGCACCTCTGGAGTGTGATTGACTGTGGCGGCTGCGGCTGTTGCGGCTACAGCTCCGCCTCCTGCTATTGCTGCGCCTATTGCGATATTGCGGGCCATTTTGCTGCGGTTGACTGCTTTTTCTTCGTAAGCGTCCACATTGGCGTCGCTCATGGTGTTCTGATTGTCCTTGTTCATGATTTTGGGTTTTGATTGTTTGTTTCTTTATCAGTAAAGACCCCCGGTGGAGCGGTTTCTTACAGTGACCTGAAATTTTTTTCAAAATTCTCCGAATCCGGTTCCTGATGGTCTTATTTCACCATCACCTTCTTCGCTCCCTTCGGAGTGATGACGATGTTAAGGCCCTTCAGCGGTTCGTCAAGACGGGTGCCGTTCGGGCTGTAGATTCCGATAATCTCCTCTCCTTCAGCAATGATGTCGTTCACCGCGTTGGAACCATCCACCTTGATATAGTCGCTCCATTCGGTAGAGACGCCGTGACAGACGGCCTTCACGCGCACATGGGTGTCCGCATAAGCATTGTGTATCCAGTCGAGGCGCAGGGAAGTGCCGGCTACCGGCTCGCTTGTCCAGATACGGGGAACAGCACTGAAAGATCCCGGGTCAATGCTTCTTTGTTCCACTATATAGTATCCAGCTTCATCAACCGGAGACCACGAGATGTCATAACCACTCTCGTCTATGCCCTCAGGCTCATATACCGTCGGGGACTTCGCGTTTCCGTTATAAAAGACCCCAAAGGTAATTTCCCCCATTTCATTCTCTGAGATGTCAACTATACACTTATGCATCTTGAAGTCATCGAACACTGACTTGTTGAACAATACACCACCCGTCTGTATATGGGAGTCATCCTCCAAGGTAACCACATTCAAAGGTCCCGGGAAGAGATCGTTTCGATAACTTTCTTCGGTATAACTGTACTCATTATCTGCCGGTATCATCGAAAGCCGTTGCTTGTCGGCCGTCGGATTTACTCTGTTTGCAGCCCAGGCTCTTGCGTCGTAGTTAATGTGACTGACCAGCATTCCATGTATGTTCTCATAAGTGCCTACATAGCTGAACCACTTAGTGTTCTGGTGGTTTTCAATCATGTAGAACTCATCGCGGTTTGCTTCATTATAAATCACGTATGCCTCGGGATAGGTCTCCAGATTGCGTAGCTTTAGGTTGAAGGTTGATTCTGTGATCTCCGTGGGCGTTAGCCATCCTGCCAGCCAACGCTCGTAGGCCGAAAAACCGTAAGGCACCTCGCCATTACCTGCCGGTCCACTATGGCTGCCGCTGTTCATCAAATCCCAGTATCCCATGCCGAAAGCACCGCTATAGTCAGTATCATACAAGTCCGGAAAGCCGAGGCAGTGGCTGAACTCATGACAGGCTGTACCAATTCCGGCCATGACTGTTCCGCGGTTTCCCGCCAGCTCACAGGAGCAGGCGTAAGTGCCGATTTTTACACCGTCAAACTCCATTCCAAGTGAGGCCACCGAAGATTCATGGGGCCAGATAGTGTTGGATGGAGCACCGGCATTTTCGCCATAGCCGGCATAAACGATAAAAACCTGATCCACTTCCCCGTCGTGATCCCAGTCATAGTCGCCATAATTGACATAGGAATCCGCTAATGTGCAAGCCTCTTTAATAAGTTCTTTCACACGTTTATCGTTTCCTGAAATCGGGTCGTTAGAACCGTAATAACTGTGCTCCCTTTCCATCATCAAGGGGCCGACTACATCAAAACTCAGGTTGAACTGGCCATAGCTTTGGTCACGGAAATAGTCGCTAACGCTGCCACGCGCGCCATTGTCGGAGTAACCACGCCCATTAAACATACGCGAAAAGTCGAGAGTGGCATATTCTGAGGTCATTTGCAGGTTAGGGAATTCCACAAGGAGCACCAGTCCTTTGAAGTCACCTTTGTATTCTCTGTATTGACCAAGAGTTGCGCGAGTCATCTTTTTAGTTCGCCTCTGCGTGTTTGCCTCCGTGATTTTATTGGCGTTGACTCCCCTCAGATAACTCAGTACCTCCTTTCGGGAGTTTACAAAAATTGCTTCCGAAGCGTCCCTATCCTCTATATTATGGACCAGTACCTCAGAAATTTTAAATATGTCATTTTCAATATAACCATATCTAAAAGAGCCGTCCTGAGCCTCAAAAACCGGAATTCTATCTTTGGTAATGTGATAGTGAATATACTCGTCTCCAACGAGAGTCAGATCAACTGTCGTACCGTCCGGTTGAGTAAATACTGATTTCACAGGTTGAGCCGGAATTGCATAACTTAATAGGGATACAAAAACTAAATTTGCTAAAGTTAATAAAATTCGTAAAAGTTTCACTATGATTACCTATAAATGAGTATTTCCTAAAAAATGAGCTAATAAAATTGGTCTATCACACTTTCTATTCGGCTACGGAACGAAGGAGGAGGGCGAGTTAAGCGACTGATTGACTATGTCGAAGAACCCAGTGAGAGAGGATCTTATGGGTCAAGATCATTTGACCCAAAATGTCGATTCATTTTTAGGAGTTACAAAAAGAAACAGTAAAAGATGTAGTAAAAGTAAAAATTATATAAGTTAAATATAGACATGAGGGTATGTTTGAATATAGTCATTATTATATCTTAATCATACCCTCATGAAAATATATAACTGTTAAAAATTGGGGATTGCCAGGTAAATAAGTTGAATTTTCTCACTTTCTTATTCCCTTGACTTTTTCCTCTTTAAGGTATATCGCCTTCGGAGTTAAAAGTGTAATTTGAAATTTACTATGGGTTTTACAGGCTTGGACGCGTAGTATCATTAGAGATTGCTAACCCGTATTGATTAACCATGGAAATATACCATTGAGTAAGGTCAGATAACGTGTCCTCAAAGGTCGCCTCACACCCATCTAAAGTATCTCCCAAACCCTTGTAAAAACAACCGGCATAAATCGTCTTTCCATCCTTGAGGTCTAAATTAATACCTCCTAAAGGTACATCTCTGAAATATTGATTAATGGATCCATCATCTAATTTGGTCTGTAAGGCAAAACAAACTTCGGTAGGACCCTCTGAAATGAGATACATATCCACTTCTTTCATGAGGCCCTGAACTTCCAGTGATGTCGTCCACCAAGCACTCCAAAGGTTTTCTCCATTATAGTCCTCATAAATAATCCGGTTTGCCCCTGTATATTCATTGGAAATAAATCTTCCGACTGGTATATCTTTTGACGCAAGACTTCCCTGAGCATATGGACTATTGGAAAAATTATAGAAAACGCTTGTCATTATAGTACCTATGCCAGTGGGAATTAAGTCCATTTTAACCCTGTTCTCCGCTCCCACCGTTATTTCTCTAACTGTTGTACCGATGACCGAGTACCACAGATGGCTTCTTCTTTTATTGTTTACTATCTTTAGAGTGGATAATTTTTCCGAGTCTTCTATCTTCCAGTCATCTGAAGTATAACCTTCGTCCTTATCTACTAAAGTCTCTATTATGACTATTGTATATTTCCCTGTGTTAACTTGATTGAATGATAAACTTAGATTCCCAAATGTTTTCTGGAACTCACATTTTTCATCAATCAAATTATTGGCTTCATCATATAAATATGCAAATATACCGATTGCATAATTCTCACTCAGGAACTTCGATTTAATAGCTTCAGTGCTATCGAACTGGTCGTACATGTTCTGAGTGGAGATGTGTAGCTCCAGGTCGCCGAGTTCCGTGATTTCGATGTCATCGTTGGAGCACCCGGTCAGAGTGATGAGCGACAGGGCCATCACCGCCATATATAGGTAGGTAAGTATCCGTTTCATTAGAAGTCAGTTTTGTTAAGTTTGTTGCGTTTGGTTTCTTTTTTCTCCTTGGCTGCCTTGGAACCGCCGACACAGTTGAAGAGGTAGCCGAGCGTGAGTTCTGCACCGCTAACCTTAGCCGGGAAGTTACCCGCAAGGTTACTGAAGCCCTGGTTATAGCGGATGTTGAGATAGAAGCCGTTGTTGCCTCCGTTGGAGAAGCGGTAACCGATGCCGGCCGTCAACTTCACGTCGCCACCCTTGAATCCGCTTGTGTTATACCAAGTGTAAGGCATCTTCAACATATCCGGTCCGCTCGAAAGAAGCATTGAGAACGTCGGCCCGACCTCGATGTAGAGGTTGCGGAGCTGTTTGGTGCGGAAGCCGGGATAGATCTGTAGGAGTACCGGAATATCCAGATAGTTCAAGGTGAGGTTGTCGTCAGCCTTTGTTCCGAGTGAGCGGTAGGCATAGTTGATCTCGAGACCTAAGCCGATGAGTCCGCGTCCGTTGAGCGGGCGGCCCTTGCTGTCCTTGCCTCCGAAACGCATGTTGAGGCCCAAGCCGGCGTCGAAGCCGAAACCGGCACCGTCTGCAACTTTGAGACCGTCGCTCTCGCTCATGAAGGCGAGCCCGCCGCCGATACGCGGACCGATGGAGAGCTGGAAAGGACTCTCCTTGCGTACTGCACCGATATTCTTGCCTCGGCTTCGGGACTGCTCAACCTGGGGGTTCTGACGTTTCCGTGTAAACTCCCCTTCCGGTTCACTCTGTGCATGGACAGCCGTAGCCGTGAATGCCAAGAGTGAAAGAATGAAAAGAATCTTTTTCATCATGGATAGATTAGTGAATAATTATGTGTTTTTGAAAATGTAAGGTCAGAAAGGTTTCAGCTGAAGACCATTGCGGCGTGCAGAGGCACCTTCGCTCGTCGAGACCGCGCACCATCCGTTCAGCTCAACCTTATGGACCGTGAAGGCGCCCGAGACACTCTTTGTTCCATAAGGGGGAATAGTCACAGAGACCGATTTACCCGAGAACGAGGCCTTGTTGCCTCCTCCCGACAGGGTGACGGTTGTGGTCACGGGTACTGAGGAAGGATTCTTGACGGTAGCCACGACATAACACTTGTCGTTCGAGTCCGCATCCGCGTTCTGGAGACGGATGGCTGCCTGGAGTTTCGCACGCTGGGTGAACTCATAATTCACCTGACCCTCCCAGATGTTAATACCGTTATTCTGGACAACAACATTATATGTCTTCTCCTCCGAGAGTTTGTCCCCCTTAGGCTCGGCGGTGAAGGTGTATTGGTTGCCCTTTCGCTCGTAAGTGAAATCCTTTCCGGACTGCAAGTCCTGAATCAAAACTGTATAAGGCTGATCAGCCCATTTCTCCGGGGTCGAGAGAATGAACGAGCACTTCACGGACTTTCCCGGAGAATATGAATGGCGAGGATTTGGGACGGTAGAAAAGAAAGTCGAGTTGTCCTCCACGACCTCAAGTAGCCCGAACTTACCGTTGGTCGAGGCGATGGCCAGACCGTCTGCGAAGGGCTTCACTGAGTCATAACGGTAGGGAGTCAGCGGCTTGCCTGCACTGTTCGAGAATGTCCATCGGCCATCTTTCTGGACCGGGGTCCAATCCTTGTCAGTCACTGGAGTATAAGTATAATATTCCGGATCATCTCCCTCTCCCGTGTCATAGCGGAAAAGATAGTCAACGGGTACGTAGTTCTCTACATCCGGACTCTCTTTCTTATTCAATCTAATAAACTCGCCGGAGGAGTCCCGGATATAGCATTTCAGATCCTCGTCCCAAAATAATGCCTCTCCATTGTAGTAATTTGTTCCTCCCCACACATATTCTCCATTTGGAAGGATTACACGCATGTCTTCGCCGTGAGTCCCTATCATCTTGAAGTCCTCATTTATACCCACGGCGGCCACCCCCTCGCTGAATGGTCTGGCTTCCTCTTTGAAGAACTTGAAGGCCGGACTGCAGAGGGTCGTCAGATAACCGTATTTTCCACCGGGTTCCTGCACCGGGATCAGGCCTTCGGAATAAAAGAGGCAATCCGGGAGAAGATAGTAGGTATCATCGGCGAAATTGGCCTCTCCCGTCTGGGAGATGACGCCACGGAAGACATCACCTTCGGAAGTCTTGTCATAGATCACGGCCAGACCTTCGTAGAATGGCGTGATGCGGTCGTATTTGGCCGGTACGAGCACTGTGCCGCGATCGTCAATGATGCCGCTCTTTCGGCCCTCACGCACTTTATAGAGTCCTTCAGCGAAAGGCTCAATGGCTGTATACTGCGGACTTACCCTCCAGTCAGCGGTCTGTGCGCGGACCGTCATCAGACTGAATACAGCGAAGGCGGTTAGTAGTAGTCTTCTTACCATAATAGGTGATAAGTGATAGTATAGTAATGAGTGAATAGGGGTGGAGGGAATAGGTTATAAGTGACAGTGAACAGTTAGGGATACGGTCAATCCTTTTCGTTTGTGGTAGAGGGGTTGGCTTTCCTTAACGATTCGTTGTATTCCCGTTGATTAACCACTCCACGGGGCTCTGTTTCAGGATGTGTTGTGCGCTTTTCACCTGCTTTTTCTGACGAGAGGGGTTGTGGGCGGTTTTGTGTTTTGTTATCCTTTTTGCCCGGTTTGGAAGTGGCCTTTTTGCTGGATTTAGAGGTGGGCTTGTTTTGGGCTTTTTGAGCGGTGGGCTGAGCCGGGTTCTGCGCAGCCTTTTCGTCACCGGCGAGGTCCACCGTGTTGGCCTTGGGCGCCACTTTCATGGTCGAGTCGGCTGTCCATTCTCCATTAGTGTCTTCTCTATCGGTGACAACCACTTTCACGTCCTCATTTCCTCTGTCGTGAAAGTAGGCGTAAAAGACTGTGGTACCGATTCCGATGACGAGGGCGGCCGCGAGAAAAGCGATGGAGGCCTTACGCAGTCCGCGGTAAGGGTCACGCACCTGATTCCAGTCGAGCAGAGCCTCGCCACCCATAAGCACCTTGTCGTTGCGCGTAACCGGCATGGAAACCCCTTTTGTCAAGGGTTTGTCGTTAACTGTCGTACCGTTTGAACTGGTATCGCTGACCGTCATCCTGCCGAGCGGATCAAATGTGATTACGAGGTGCTGACGGCTTACACGGTCATAATTATCCGGGATGATCACATCGCACTCCCTGCTTCTTCCGACCTTTATACGTTTCATGGTTATGATGGTTTATTGTCTGAAATTATAGTGTCCCGTTTCCCCCTGTATCTTACACACCCCTCTTCCGGATTATAAGAATCATTCCGGCCCAGGAAGAGGTATATTCACTTAGGTTCGGGATATTGTGGTGTTTTCTGGGAGCAGAATAGGCGACCCATAAAACTTCGTCTCAGCCAGTCACAGAAGCGGCGCCAAAAGCTGTACTGAAATTTGGAATCGTCAAAAACGTCAGCCACTATGCAGGTGAGGTTGTCGTGATGTCCGCCATTGCTGAGCCCTTCCGCGTCGGTCTCCTTTATGAGAAATTTCACTTCTTTGACCGTCGACGATTCCCGACAAAACAAACGTATCATTTCCGGCTCCGGGCGACGGTTCCATATCCCGTCCGAGCACACGACGAAGCGGTCCTCAGCACGGTAGGGAATCTTGTCGGCGGTTACGTCCACACGTGGGCGCAGCCCCAAGGCACGTGTGATGATATTGGAGAAACCCGAAGTGCGCGCCCCCTCCTCGTTGAGGATTCCCGCCTCTACCATCCCGAACACCTTCGAGTGATCCCATGTCCTGTAAACCTTTCGGCCCTTCCGTATTTGATAGATACGCGAGTCTCCGACATGGGCCACGTATGCCGCTGTGGGGTCTATCACCACCAGCGTGGCTGTAGTACCCATTCCGCGTAGCGAGGGTTCCTCGACAGCCTTGTTATACACCATTTCATTGGCCTTGGTGATGATTTGGACGAGGACCTGCGGACTGAACGGCTCTCCCGACTGAGCGTGACCGACAGCGAGCGAAATGATGGTATCCACGGCAATCTCCGAAGCCACGCGTCCGCCGTTGGCTCCGCCCATGCCGTCACAGATCGAGAGAATGACGGTCCGGCTTTTGGATACAAACGCGGTCCGGCAACTGTCCTGGTTTTCACTCCGTCCACCGATGCACGACCCGCCGGAGACGACGAATTCTTCTTCGTCGATGGTTTTGATGGTCGAGGTGCGTCCGTCGGGTGTCATCATTTCGTCAGTCATCTTGATTGCATACTCCCTCTTTTGCAGTTGTTCTGCCGCGGGTTGTGTGTGGGGAGTCCGGTTTTCGGGTATGCCCATGGCTGTTCAGAATTTGTCAGGTTGAAAATTATGAGGCATCACGTTAAAAATTATCGAGCATAACGTTGATCTTGTCCTGATAGACAACATCATTGTTTTCAGCGGCATATTTGGCTGCCTTGTCGAGATATTGTTTGCTCAGCACGAAATTGCGGGGGATACCGTCGCTATCCCTGTAGTGATAGTGGTCACACGCGAGGTCATAAAGAGCCCGGTAGTCTTTCGGGTTTACCTTCACGACTTCATTGAGAAGCTGATGGGCCGTCACGATATTTGGGGAGACCGTGCCTTTCAGATTATTCTGATATGTTATGATTTCACCCTCCAGTGTATTGACCTTGTTGGACTGGGCGTATATGCGGCTCATAACATACATCGCCTCAGGGTCTTTAGCATCAGCAAGGTCCTTCAACATCCGGAAGCCTTCCGGAGCTGTCTCTGGGGAATCAAGCATATCCAACGCTTTTCCTAATGTAGGTTCTATGACTACATCTATTTTTGGCGTGTCTACCAAGACTGTACCTGTGCCAGATTTCGAGCATCCATGTGGAGCGGAAAATATAAATATTAGGGCGACGATAACCAACGCAAGACCTCCGCAGATGCCCCCCATTCCTCCCGGCGTCCTGTACCAAGGGGTCTTGATGTGTCCGGCCATGTCGAGCGCGGCTCGAAACTCTGCTGCCGTGTTGTATCGCTCGAAACAGTCCTTCTCCGTCGCGCGTTTCACTATCTTCCGGAGTTCCCTGTTGTGAATGTTGCGGACAGGGAGGTTTGTATGCAGGTGGGCTTTCAGCACAATATTGGAGGGACCCTCGAAAGGCAGTTTGCCGGTCAAAAGCTGATAGAACAGCACACCGAGCGCATAGATGTCGGTCGGCTTATTCTGATTCTTGAGCTCGCCCAAGATCAGTTCCGGTGCGGCATACTGAGGCTTGCCCATGAACTGTCCGTCGACAGTGAGGTTGCGGTCGGTCGTATGCAGTCCGTCTACCTTCTTGCAGATACCGAAATCAATGATCTTTATCTTTCCGTCCCGGGTGACCATGATGTTCGACGGGTCAATGTCACGGTGGATATAGCCGGCGTCATGAAGGGCCATGATTCCCGACAGCACCTTCTTCATGACAGTCACGGCAAACTTTGTGCGGTCTGTGGTATAAAGACTGTAAAGTTCCTCGGCGTACGGTATACGGTTCCCGTCCTGGTCTGTAACGTTTCCTTTCAGAAGCTCCGAGAGCGACACTCCGATAAGAAGTTCGCTTACCACATGATAGCGGACCGTCACGGCCCTTCCCGGAGAAGTGGTTTCGACCGCCAGAAATCCCATCATCTCGACCAGATTGTCGTGGATGATGTGGATGCTGGCCTCGTCTCGCGCACGTTTGATCACGTTTGGGGGCAGTCCCGAGAAGATGAATTTGATCGCGACGTCGCGCGTCTCCTTGGTGTGGATATTCTTTCTCCGTCCGCGGAATACCTTCCCCATGCCTCCTTCGCCAAGCGGACGCGAGGTGTCGTCAAATTCATAATAGATTCCGAGTTTCTTTTCCTGTTCCCCTTGTAGTTGTATTATGGCCATTATACAGTGTGTAGATATATACTAAATCAATAAAGGACGGTGCGTCCGTCGTCAGAGGCTCGATCCGACGGGGCATAGAAGTCGTTTGAAAGGTCGGCGTTGAAGTTTGTCGGTACCTCTTCTTCGGGCATTTGAGGGAGGGACTGAACGGAGGTGTCCTGAAAATCCCCGTCTTCATACAGCCGTCCGGAGGTGGAGTTGAAAATCTTGAACAGCAGCCTGTAATGAAGTCCGATGCCGAGGATGTCTCCGTCGTTTAGACGAAGGGTCTCGAAGCGTGCGTCAGCGCCGTTGATTTCTGAGCCGTTAATTGACCCCTTGTCAGTGAAAATCGCGGTGAAAGTACCTTCGACCTCGTCACGAGTGACCTGCAGGTATCCGTGAAGTGGGGAAACGCTTCCCTCTTGGAGCCTTATCTCGCAGACGGTGTCGCTGCCAAGTGTGTTGCTGCCTAAATATACCGGGAAAATCTCTCCGAGCAGTCCCTTTGAGATGGAGTATAATACTCCGGCGATGACTCTTGGCTGGAGTGTGATGTTCCTCACCGCGCTGTCGACGGGGATGACTCCCGGACGTTCAGCATACGCACCGGCGCGTGCTGCGCCACCG
The DNA here is from genome assembly GCA_964618395.1 of uncultured Sangeribacter sp. GTDB lineage: Bacteria > Bacteroidota > Bacteroidia > Bacteroidales > Muribaculaceae > Lepagella. The sequence continues at coordinate 5,343 of CAZUAK010000006.1, read as the reverse complement.
GGTCCATCGCTCTGGACCATCGCCCCCGGTATATAGGTTCCCTTTTCGGAGCCGGGGGTGGGACTGTATATCGAACCGGCCCCCGGATCTGAGTTTCGGGAGCGTGAAAGTCGCTGTTGAGCGCCGGGTATGAAGGTCTTGTCCGCCATTTAAATATGATGTTTGGGTTAGCACGGCCATAGGTCCGTCTCGGTGCCTCAGTATCTTCCGAAAACCAATTCAGTCTCTCCAAGCCGGATCTTGTCGCCTGCCTTCAGATTCACGGCCTGACCCTTTGCGATCGGCATACCGTTGACGTAGACCGGATTGGCATCCTTGGCCGATGTGATCTGAAAGCCCCTGCCTCCACCCGGGAGCATTATCACCCGCATACCGGCGTGAACACGGCTCATCGCCATGTCAGGACTCAGTTTGATGTTTGCTGTGCTGTCTGAACTTTTCCTGCCCAGGGTGAACTGACCCTGGGTGGGAAGGGTGATGGTCACGGGGTATGAACCTTTGAAGACCATTTTAAAGCCGAACTTCTTCGGTTGCAGGCTCTCGATGACCTCAGTCTTGCCTCCGCCTCCTCCAAGGCCGGCGACCACCTTAGTCTTTCCACCTCCCAAACCGGCGACTACCTCAGTCTTTCCACCCAACAGGCTCGGGTCCACGATTGTACTGTCTCCGGTGCCACCGGGCAGAGTCTGTATGGGAGAAGGCACAGGTCCGTAACCGTTTGGCTGTGTCGGCAGCCCGTCAGAGGTCGGAACCTTGTCGTTATTGGGCGCTTGGGCGCCGCCGAGCACCGAAGTGAACGATGTGGTGAAGGAGCACTTCGGGCAGGTAAAGATTCTCGGTGCCTTATGTTTAAGATTGAATTGCCGTTTGCATGCCGGGCACGTGATGATTGTCGTAAGGCTCATAGTCTGTATGTGGGTTCTAAGGGATTATTAAATTTTTTATCCGAAAATGGCGACAGTCTCATTTTGTGTAGACAACCACCATGCTGTCGTCGAAGCTGCCCCACATCTGGGGGTGTTGCCTATTATTGGTGTCGTTGGCCACTGTGAGTGAGACGTAGTTGAAAAGTTCACGCGCGGTCACCTTCTTATCGTCATTTATGTCGGCCGCTCCTCTGAGTCCGCTCAGAAGCCGGTCTGTAAAGAACGAATTCTTCATCATTCTGCTCTCCCACGAGACCTCGTCCGGCCGGCTGGAGGAGAATATCATGACGCTGGATTTCTCAGTCCGGTTTCGATAATTCCGGTTGAACGATTCCGGCATCGAAAGACCACCGGAGTAACAGGCCATAGCCAGGATGATCTTCCGTCGCGCCTTGGACCTTTTCATGATGTCCTGAATCTCATTATAGGTGATGATGGTGTTGGCGTCACAAGTCTCCCAGCAAGTCAGGCCTCCGGGTATGCCGTGTCCGCTGAATGCAAAGATGATTTCATCCTTCGGACCTGATTTGGAGAACTCTTGCTCAAGCACCTTCAGGATATGATCTCTCGTTGCGTTTTTGTCAAGAAGCATGAACACGCTGGCTCCGTTGTAGTTGTTAAAGAAAGAGGATATGGCCCTCGCGTCGTTGAGAGAACAGGGGAGGGACGGAGCTATCTCGGGATACTTGTAATTCCCGAGCCCCACAGTGACAACATAGGTCTTTTGCGCGAAGGTCTCGGACGTGCCAGAGAAGAAAAACAGGAATGAGAGGATGAATAAGAGTAAGGTTTTTGACTTCATTGTTAGAGCCGTGTGTATAAACAGGATGGGATTTGGGTTTTGAGGTTGTCTGTCTTAAGGGAGTCGGGGAAAGGAGCATTCCTTACACCCGGTCATGACTAAAATACAGGCCTTAGACGGACCTCGGATGTCGCGCTGCGAACTTGATGGGAACTCCCGGCTTTAGTGGCCGGAAAACTTCACCTTGCAGGTGTTGTTCGGACAACGGCCCTCGGCCAGAAGGTTAGAATAGACTTTAGGACCGAAGTGAAATCCGCATTTCGGACAGCAATAATGCTGTTTGAAGTACATCTCATTCTGGTTTTTCTGATTTATCAGAGCCTTGCTCTTCCGGTCCACGATAATCCAGGCGACCACTAAGGATACGAGCATCGGCACGACCTTAAGAAGGTTTTCGACGGTTCGGTTCCCTACAAGATCCTCAGGAATCAGCATGCCGAGTACACCGCCAAGTATGGCACCGCTCGATAGGGAAGCCATTCGGAGCATCATGATGTTTGACTGTTTTGCCTCTATCGCAAGTTTATTTTCATTATAGGTGTTGAAAACCTCCTGCAGGTTGCTGATGTCTACTGAGGGAGGTTCCTTTTTGCCGATTATGTCCTTTACCTTCACCACCACTTTTGCGCCCAGCCTCACGGAACTTTCCGGTCCGACAACCGTCTCTCCCGAGAGTCGTTGAAAGTTTCCTTCCCTAGTGAGTATCCATGTGCCGTTGGCCGAGCCGTTGTCGCGCAGCCTCATGGTTCCGTTGGTTTGGTCTATGGTGAGTATGGCATGGCGACGGCTTATGCTTGCCTCATCGAGTGGGAAAGGCTGGTTTCCCTGTCTGCCGATTATTATTTCCATTTACGGTTAGTCTGGTTGTAAAAAAGAATTGTTAAAAAACTGTTTAATGGAGTTGGTAGGTTCTCCTTTTCTTACAGTCTCAGAAAGATTTTTCTTTGATAATGTCTTTATGTGTGAAGATACCAACCCAGAGGTTGGTTAAAAAGCCTCATCTATTATTAAGGGTTAATATCGTCCTCCTTGTCAATCCTTTCAAGAAAGGCCCTTGGTATGTAGGCGGTCACGACAGTTCCCAACCCGTCGATATACACTCCGACTCGGGACTGCTGGCGCACGCGGCAGACAAAACCGGTTATTCCGGCAAATTTCCCTTGAAGCACCCTTACCTTTTCCCCTTCTTTAAGGCGTTTGTCCGCTGAATATGGGAGGAAGATCTTGTTCTCGTCGGCTGCACTGTTCCACAGAATGAACTGCTCCATCTGTGTGTCGGGAATCACGAGAGGTTTTATTCCTTTTCGGCCTATTGGATTTCCGGCGGCGTCACGTGCAGGAACGTAGTAGAAATGAACGTAGTCAAGCGGCGCGTGGCCTATAAGGTCGCGTAAAGTCTGCTCGTCAGAGTGAACAAAAAGGAAATTGGGAATTAAAGATTCTGTTGAACGTTTTTTCTTTCCGGCAACGATGCGGACGCGGGAGACAGTGGGGAGGAAAACCTCTATGCCCTTTTCTTTCAGGAGGGTCCCGGCCTGGTTTTCGCGACCGTAGCTGACGCGCAGGAGATACCAGCTTTTTGAGGTATCGGCAATATCCGGGGTCACCCCTAATACGTCCGTATTTAGAGATGGAGGAGCGGAAGAGGGCTGTGCCTGAGAAGAAATTCCGCTCGGAGAATTTGACTCATTAGACAATGAGTGCATGAAAACGAGAGAGCTCGCGAGAGCTTCCTGCAAAAAAAAGCATGAAGCTTATACCGGTAACTCTTTCCGCTTTCAAAGGCTCTCGCATTGCCCATCTCAGTGGAAAGAGCAACGCCGAAGCCTCACGCTGTATGACGACGCGAATATCCTCTCATCCCTGAGAAGATACTGCATATTATCATACCCATAAGACATCTACCGTTGCTGCAGTCCTGACTGAGATTAAGAATTTGCGAGATTCTGAAAGCCAAGATCTTACGCTTGATAAATGCTTCTATCTGTTATGTCTGCATCCCACCCGCACAAAACCACTATCGGGCTTCGGTGAACGATATGCAATGCAAAGGTAGGACTTTTTTCGGTTAAAACCAAATTATTGAAGGTCAGCTAACATTTTTTAAGTAGGGTAACGGTTAATTTTTAACACCTGCTGCAGATATAATCGTGGCGTCCTGACCGGGGCCGCTTGGGTGCGGATGCCGGTCAGGACGCCATGTTTTCGGTGGTATCAGTTCGACTGATGGCAGGGTGTGTGCCCGCTGTCAGCGAATTTGATTTCTAGACTGCCATTTTTTTGAAACGGGGTCTAAATCTTTTGTGGGGGATCAGGGCAGTCTTGGTGATCTGGGGGCTGGGGATCAGTCTGTGAGCTTGAGGATGATGTCTTCGTCGTCTTCGGTGATGAGGACCTTGCCCTCGCGGCCCAGCCAGCCGAAGGCTGCCATCAGCTGGTCTTTGCGGAGCTTCGTGGCTTTCTTGATCTGCTTGAGACCCAAGGTGCGGGTGTCCGATGCTTCGAGTGCTTTATAGACTTCTCCTGCCCAAGTGCCAATTGATTCGATGTTCATAATCTTTTCTTTTTTTTAATTACTGAATTTTTCTGACTGACCATCGTGGTCGTTTTCTTTCTTTAAGATTAATGTCTTCGGTTTGTGAGCCATTAACCTTTGTTAATTAAAACAATATTAACCTTTAATAGTTCTGTCTTCTATGTATATTTACGACGGTCTTTTTCTATTATGGGTAGCAACACTGGGATATTTGTGTCGATAACACTGGGATATTTGTGTGGATAACGCTGGGATGGTTGTGTCAATATTGAACTTAAAGGAAAAATCAAGATACGGAACTGGTTAACGGGCACTGCCGTGCCCGTTCCACGGACCGAGCGGAACTGCGCGAAACATATTTTCTGTTTCATAGGATTCGGACGCAAGGGGTTACGGAAGCCACTCGGCTCTGCCGAGCCTCGTTCGCCCGGACCCGAGCGGACCCTCCCGGAACCACGACACGCACATCAGCACTACAATGCTTTATGGGCGGTATACAGGAGGCCAGGAAGAAAGGAAAAAAGGTGTGCCTCGATTGGGGCACACCTTTTTTCGGTTTTTGTATTTTGGGCCGAAGCTGTGTTGGTGGAACGGGCCGTTAGACTCGGGCCGGTGCTTCGGTTGCGGTCGGGGAGGGGTTTATTTGCGGATACCGAGTTCCTTCTTGGCGATGATGGCGCGGTAGCGGTTGATGTCTTTGCGCTTGAGGTAGTCAAGAAGTGAGCGACGCTGACCTACGAGGGCCTTGAGGGCGCGGGTGGTGGCGTGGTCTTTGTGGTTCTGCTTTACGTGCTCGGTGAGGTGCTGGATGCGTACTGAGAAGAGTGCGATCTGGCTTTCGGGGCTACCGGTGTCTGTGGGGCCCTGACCGTAGGTTGCGAAAATTTCTTTCTTTTCTTCGGGTGAAAGATACATGATTGTGAGAGTTTAAGTGTGTGAATAATTTGGTTGCTTTTGTGTCAAAAAGCGTCGTCCGGCCATCTCTCGTTGGCGTCCGCGTTGACCGCTCGGGGCGCGGGTGGATGTGGCTTTTCTCTAAAAGCGCCGCAAAGTTAGTGATTTTTTTTGAATTGTGCAAG
>CAZUAK010000005.1:11584-37598 GCA_964618395.1 uncultured Sangeribacter sp. | reverse complement strand
TAGAGGGGCGGGTTAAAGAATAAGAAAAACAATAACCGAATCTTTTACACATCATCCATCATCTGTAAAAGAATCTGCAAAAGTTTATCAGATCAACATCCATTAAATAAAATTTGATTATGGCACGCAAAAAGAATAGACACGGCCTGACACCTCAGCAAGAAGCGTTCTGCCAAGCCTACGTTGATGCTTACGGCACGGAGGAGCATGGAATAATTGTAGCAGCTTACCGAAAGGCTTACAACTGCAAGAGTGACGCACAAGCGAGCACGCATTATACCAAGGCATCAGTGCTGATGAAAGAGGAAAAGATAAGGAAAAGGATTGAACAACTTGAAGAAGAGCGTCGCAAACTCTGCTCAATCAGCAAAGAGGAGTTGATAAGTCGCAATGCTAAGATACTGACAACTGACCCATTGAGACTGATGAAACTCGATCCGACAACGGGCAACTACATCGCCAGACGGCTCAATGAGATGCCTGTAAATATCCGAATGCTTGTGACACCTCAAGTAGTACACGGCAGAATGATGTACGTACTTGACAAGAGGACGGCTCAGCAAGTGTTGATAGACCTCTGCGGGTATGATGCACCCAAAGACATCAATGTCAAGAACACCGGGAACATGAATGGTGAGTTGAGAATCGGATTTGACGATGACGAAGAGTAAAGCAATTGTAAGCAAAAACCGACTATTGCCTTACAATTTGACAAAACAAGTGGAAAATTTCGCGGGGTAATACAAAAGTGAGTAAGCAAAACAGGTCCTAACCCTATCAAATTGTAAACCTCAATGAAAGTAAGTTTCAAAAAACTTAATCCAGTTGGTTTTCATCTGATGAAACTTCTTCAAGACCCTTCAATACGTCTTATAGTGCTGTATGGTGGATCATCTTCGGGAAAGTCTTACAGTGCAGCTCAACTGTTTCTGATAATGACCCTCTATGATAAAGAAAACACTCTTGTGATGCGTAAGGTAGGAGCGTCAATCAACAAGACTATCTATGAGGATTTCAAAGTTGCAGCACGCCAACTCGGCATCTTCGGCTTATTCAAGTTCAAAGATGGGGTGAGGCAGATTGTTTGTCTGAGCAATGGAGCAAAGATAGATTTCGGCGGACTTGATGACCCCGAGAAGATTAAGGGTATATCAAACTATAAGCGTGTGTTCATGGATGAATGGAGTGAATATGAAAGCGAGGACTTCAAGCAGGTTCGCAAGCGTCTGCGCGGTAAGATAGGCCAGCAGATAATTACCGCCTTCAATCCCATCAGAGAGACACATTGGATTAAGAAGGATATATTTGATGCTGAGAAGTGGCATGACATCCCCATGGATATGAGTATTGCCGGCAGGCAGCTTCCCTCCGAATTGACTGCCGTAAAGAGTATCCGTACGAATGAACCCAAGTTCATAATTAACCCCCGGACAAAAGAGATAGAAGAGCATGCGCCCGATACGGTTATCATTCAGACCACATACCTCAATAATTTCTGGGTTGTAGGCTCTCCTGATGGGACATACGGCTACTATGATGAACAGTGTATTGCCGACTTTGAGAAAGACCGTATCCACGATCCCGACTATTACAATGTCTACGCACTCGGTGAGTGGGGCGTTATCCGTACCGGTTCCGAGTTCTTCGTCTCATTCAACCGAGGCAAGCATTGTGAGACCGTAGAGTATAACCCCAATCTGCCTATTCATCTCAGCATTGACAATAACCGTCTGCCCTATATTGCCAATACCTATTGGCAGGTAGATACAACAAACGGCTATGAGATTCGTCAGATTGATGAGACGTGTGCCGAAAGCCCGAACAACTCAGCGAGGAAAGCTGCTAAGCTTGTTGCGAAGAAACTCCACGATTATGGGGCCGACAAGGTTTTTCTTCATGGAGACGCAACCACTAAGAACGGTTCAACCATCGATGATGAGAACCGCTCATTCTTTGACCTTTACATTGACCAGTTGCAGAAAGAGGGTATTGAGGTAGTTGACATGATAGGCAACAAGAATCCGAGCGTGTCGATGTCCGGAGAGTTTATCAACGCCACCTTCGATGAGTATTTCCCCGACATAAGGATTATCATTGGCGAGCATTGTACAATCTCGATAGAGGATTATATGAGTGTTCAGAAAGATGTGAATGGAGCGATCCTCAAAACCAAGGTTAAGAACAAGATCACCATGCAGACGTATGAGGAGCACGGACACCTCTCTGATACGTTCCGCTATGTCGTTATTGATATTCTCAGAGAACAATTCGTGTCATTCTCCAATCAGCGTAAGCGCAACCTCTACGCTCGGGACGGTGCCATCAGTTTCTATAATCCGGATACCGTTTGTGCGTATTCGGCTGATATGCTCTATGCGGTTCCCAACATCAACGGGAAGCTCGGCCTTGTCCATGGCCACCTTTGCGGGGAACGGTGGCACATCCGTCATGCGGAATTGTGTGAGACCTCCTCAACCGATGAAATCAGCGCGAAGATACGTGCACTCAATCCATCGCTCACCGTCATAGAGTGCGGGCCGTCCTATTATCCCTTCGTGCGGGAACTTCGGAAGGTCCTGGAAGGGGTTAAGGTGATGAGGGAACAGGCCGACATTGACCGACGTATCGCGGCCACCTCGGACTATGTCAGGAGCAATGTGTTGTTCAACGAGGTTCTGATGAACGAAGACGAGAACTACACTGCCTTTGTCAGCAATATGCTTGACTATAACAAGAACGGTGAAAGTCGAGAGGCCTCCACGGTGATAAGCGGTTTCGCGCGGTTCGCCATAAAGTCGTTTTCTAACATGGAGGAGGTCTAAGTTATTGTAAAACCGTTATTTATAGCCGATTTTGGAGAAATTCCGGAATCGGTTTTTTTGCGTTTTGGCACAACCGAATGGATTTATGGATTTCTTTGTGTCAAAATCAAGGCGCATGAGTTTCTTTTCTAAAATATTCGCACCGATTGACAGGCTGGCTGAACTTGTCGTCAAGGAGGGGTCGGAACGCGAACCGGCGGGAGTTGAACTACCTCCCCGCTTGGTTGGCCAGAGCGACAGTGTGCGCCTTGGAGTTGACTCGGTCCGTTATCAGGAAATCATGTCAATGCTTGACGGTATCGTGCATCCCACGGTTGTCGGCGACAACTTCCTGGAGCTGTTCAAGACCATACCGGAAGTGTTTTGGCCGATAGACTACATCGCCAAGCGCATCAGTGAAGCGCATTATGACATCAAGCGCGTCAAGGACGACAGCATCGTGTGGTGCAACCGTCTCAATGTCGATCAGATCCTCAAGACTCCCAATCCTGTAATGAGCTGGCGAGAGCTGGTCTATTCGTTCTTCGTCTACAAGCTTGCCACGGGCAACACATTCCTGCGTGCGGCGATGCCAGACACATTTACGGCCGATGCCTTGAAATGTCAGTATTGCTCCAACTACTGGGTACTGCCCGCGCATAAGGTGAGTGTCGTCCCGAAAGAGTACACTTACGGCGTGCCGATTTTCGGCATAGCGACGAAAGAGGAGCTGATTGCGGGCTACAAACTTGACATGGGGCCCTATTCCGGCCTCACCATCCCTTACTATCAGATTCTTCATGACAGGGACGGTATTCCGGAATACAGTCAGCTCTCTTCCTTTATGAAAGCCAACAGCAGGCTGATGTCGGTGAAGAGGCCCATTGCAAACCTCATTGCGGTCTACGAGGCGCGAAACATCATATACGTGAAGCGTGGTGGCCTTGGCTTCATTGTCTCGCAAAAGCATGATGAGACAGGAACAATAGCCCTCGACCCCAGGGAGAAGAAAGAGCTGCGCAAGGAGGTTGACCGCAACTATGGGGTGACCGAAGGGAAAACCCCTTACGGAATCACAGATGTCCCCATCAGTTTCGTAAGGACCAACCTTTCAATACAGGAACTGATGCCGTTTGAGGAGACCCTTGAGGATGCGGTGAAGATTGCGGGTGCCTTCAATATACCCGCGGTATTGGTCCCGCGAAAGGACCAGGCCACATTCAGCAATCAGGAGACCGCTGAGCAAAGTGTGTATTACGCCACCATCATACCGGCGGCCAAAACGTTCTGCGAGACACTGACAACATTTCTCGGACTCGACAAGAAAGGGTATTACATAGACTGCGATTTCAGTGACGTGGCGTGCCTTCAGGCCGGTCAAAAGGACAAGGAGACCGTCAAGAAACTCGCACTTGAAAGAGGCCTGACGGCGTTCAATGCCGGATTGTGTACGCTCGACGATGTGCGTGCCATCATGCACGAGGACTCCAAGGCGGACATCCTTCCTCTCTTCGGCAAACTCAAGTTCGAGATGACACCCGAAGAATTGGAGACAGTAAACAAGATAATCATAACCAAAACCTCGAAAGGAGAAAGCAATGGACAAAAAGACAACAAGTCCGGTTCCGGAGACAATGAAGAGCCTTCAGTATGAGACCAAGGCGCTTGACGTCACGGAGAAAGGTATCGTGACCGTGGCGGTCAACGGTATAGGCATCGAGGATTCTCAGCATGACATCTCGATGCCCGGGTCGTTCACCGACACATTGCGTGACGACATTCACAAGATGCGCTGGTACCTCAACCATGACCAGCGTCAGCTTCTCGGAGTGCCCCTGTCGGGCGAGGAGAAGGACGGTAACGTCATCATGGTCGGACAGCTCAATCTTGAGAAGCAGATAGGGCGTGACACGCTTGCCGACTACAAACTCTTCCATGAGGCGGGACGCACGCTGGAACACTCCATCGGAGTGAAGGCGCTCGCAAGGGACGGGTCGGACCGCCGCAAGGTAGTGAAGTGGATGATGCGTGAATACTCCACTCTGACGAACTGGGGAGCCAATCCGCAGACTTTCCTTATTGGAATCAAGTCAGGAACCGCCGGGCAGTTGAGAGATGCCGCTGATTTTATCCGTCACGCCTTCAAGCAGCACGGATATTCGGATGAGCGACTCAAAAACTACGATATGGAACTGAATCTACTTTTAAAATCCCTCAGCGGTGGCCTTGTGGTGTCATGTCCATGTTGCGGTTATCAGTTCGACTACGATGCGGAGCCCGAGCACACCTTTACCCAAGAGGTGCAGGAGGCTGCCGGTGAATGGCTGAACTGGACCGCCAGGCAGGTGACACGGCAGGAAATGGAGAAGCTCCGGCCCGAAATCCGCGAACAGGTGGTCTCCATCATCGACTCCCTCAAAGGAACCAAGGAGACCATAACGGAGAAAAGCATCACGGACTCGCTTGCCTTCGTACGCTGTCCTCATTGCTGGTCACGCGTATACCGTGCCAACACCATCCTCAAGGAAGGCACGGAAAAGACTGAAGACAAGGAAGAGCCTGAAAAGACTAAATCCACGCTCTCGCCGGCACCCTCCTCAGGGTTCTGGGCGAGCCTGAACGAGAACCTCAGCAAATAAACCCAAAAAAATAATTCCAATATGGCAAAACTTACAGAAAAAGAAGTGCAGGAGATCTTCGGCATCAAGACGGCCAATCTCCCCGATGAGCAGCGCGTGTTCATCAACTCCCTTGTAGGTGCGTTCGCCGACACCATCAACAAGAGTAATGACGGCCTGATCTCAGACAGTGAACTCGCCACAAAGCTCACCGAGTTCAGCGAGGTGATGAAGGCAGCCAACCTCAAGGAACTCGAAGAACTCAAGAAGGAGAACGACGAGCTTGTCAAGCAGGTCAAGGCCATGGGTGAGAACATCGAGAAGCTTACCCAAAAGGGTATCAGCCTCAGCACCGTCAACAAGTTCGAGGAGAACCTCAACAAGATGTTCGAGACCGAGAAGTTCCAGGATTTCGTTGCCGGCAGAACCCGCAAGTCCGGTCAGTTCGAGGGCTTCTCCCTCAAGGATGCCGAGTCTGGGACCGTGTCGATGACAGACAACTACGAGGGTGACCTCCTCATCACCCAGCAGCAGGACCGCGTGGTGTCTCCCATTGCCAGAAAGCCCCTGCACATGCGTGAAATCATCACGGTCCTCGCCGGTGACCCCAGGGACACGAACCTCGCCTTCGCCCAGTGCGAATGGATGGACCGCAACGCACGCTATGTGTCGGAGAACGGCCGTCTCCCGAGATCCAGCGTCAAGTTCTCTGAAAAGAACTACTCCGTCAAGCGCCTCGGTACTTACATCCCCCTCTCGAAGCGTATGCTGAAGTGCAGGGTGTATGTACGTTCGTGGATTCTCGCCATGCTCCCCCAGGCCGTACGTCAGGCCGAAGACTGGAACATCCTCTTCGGTGACGGTGACGGTGACAACCTCCTGGGCATCGCCAACCACAAAGGTGTGGAGAGCGTGGAGCAGATCATCTGCGGTGCAGTTGTCGAGGGCGGTGCCGGCAGCGTGAAGAGCATCACGCCCTACAACAACAAGCGCGACACCATCATCGAGTTCACCAACCCGCAGCCGATGATTCTCGACGGCATGCAGATAACCATCGAGAACGCCTCGTCTGCGTCTGGCCTCAACAAGACCCACTCCATCGTCAAGATGAACGACCGTCAGGTTCTCCTCGTCGGTGTACCTCTGACGGAAGAGGAGTCCGCGACCACAGTGGCAGCCGTCACGTGGAAGGTCAACAACGGTGCGTTCCGTTCAATCGAGGCCCCCAACTCGGAAGATGTCATCAACACCGCCTTCGCCGTGATGACATACGGCCAGTACTTTCCGAACGCCATCGTGCTGAACCCCATCACGGTCAACGCCATCATGGCTGAAAAGGACGCGCTCGGCCGCAAGCTCGACATCATCAGCGTGGTGAACGGCATCAAGCACATAGCATCGCGTCCCATCATCGAGTACAGCGGCATCCAGCCCGGAAAATATCTGCTCGGTGATTTCTCGGCCGATGGCTGTTCAATCGTCGACTACACCGCCATGACCCTCGAGTGGGCGTCAGACGTTGAGTACATCCTCTCCAATCAGGTTGCGCTCATCGCACAGGAAGAGGTCATCTTCCCGGTATATCAGCCCTGGGCATTCGCCTACGGTGACCTGGCCGCCCTCAAGGCAGCCATCACCAAGCCTGTAACCACCACAACCACCGTCACCACAACCGAATGAGTATAGACATAATCGTAAGGGGCGAACCCCTTGAAATCGATTTCGTCCGACGTATATGCCGCGACAAGATCCGCCGGGGGATGCTCGCCATCCTTCCGGCATCTGTCCCGGCTGATGATGAAGTAGTCAAGCTGAGGAACGAGCGTGACGAAACCAAAGCAGAGAATGAGAGACTCAAGGAACGCATGAGGGAATTGGAAAGCAAGTATGTCGAGGCCGAAGACCTTCAGGAGGTAGACATCGATACGGATGACAAAACACTTCATCATGAAGATACCAAAGATGTCTCGGGCGAAGATGCGAAGGAAGTGCCGACGGAAGATGCCAAGGGCGTGCCGGCCGATGACGCGAAGGAAGAGGACACCTCCAAGAAGAAATCCAAGCGATCTAAAAAGCAAGAATAGGGATGCTCATAGACAGTTCTTATTTCACCAAAGGCTCACGGCATATTCTGAACGCTTCTGTCGATAAGCCCGCGATGCCCAACTATAATTCCGTTGACGTCAACGGAGTCATAGAAGGATACATCGTGGAATATCAGGAGGAGTATCTGACCGCCATGCTCGGCCACACCGAGGGACACCGGGTGAACGCCTATCTTGTGTGCCTTGATGAAGAGGAGGACCGAGAGCACATTCGTAACCTTGACGCAGTCTGTGACCAGTTGCGAGAGTCCTTTGCGGACTATGTCTTCTTCAAAATGCTGCGCGACATGAACACGCAGAGCACCGTCACGGGTCTCGTGCGGCTCAAATGTGCCAACGAGTACGTGTCCCCCATCCGTAGGCAGGTGAGTGCATGGAACGCCATGGTCGATAAGAACCGTCGTTTTGAAGAATGGCGTAAGACTGAGGAGTGTCACCTTAGCGGCATCCGCATGGAAGAGTCGATGCTCGAATATATCAACTGTCTGAACCTATGAGCAGGAGCCGCGAGATAATAGAGATATTGGCTGACGTTGTCAAACGAACGTCCGAGGGATGCACCCTCACTGTGTTGGACGGCAAGGGTGGATGGCGAAAGATGCTGTGTCCCGAAATCCGCTACATCTTCGGCAACGCCAGATATGTGAAGGACCAGCTGGACGACCTGAGCAAACCGTTGGAGGTGCCGAAGTTCCCACTCATCGCCCTCTTCTGTCCTTTCAACGAGCAGCGCAACACGCCCGATTTCTTCACTAAGGCCAAAGTGAGGGTTCTCATGGCCTGCTCTTCGGTCAAGGGGTGGGATAACGAGCAGCGGCTTGTCACCTCATTCCAGAATATCCTGCGGCCGATCTATACCCGGTTCCTTGAGGAATTGAAGGAAGACGGCAGGTTCGACTTCGGTTATGAGGATGTCGTGGCTCACGAGTACTCCGAGAACTACTCATACGCTCGGTATGGTGCGTATACGGAAAGCGGTGAGGCGGTCAGCGAGCCTATCGATGCGATAAATATTAGCAATCTTGAATTAAAAGTTAAACTACCAAACTGTAGAGAATAATGAGACCACTTAGAACGTGCGATTCAGCACAGCTCCACACGGGCGTTTCAAAATGTCCGCTCGAACTCGGGAAAATGCTGGGAGCCATCATCGTCCCTAACGGAAAAAAACTGCCCGCAGACCTGACGGGTGACAAACTTGAAGAACTCGTCCATGCCGATGTCGCCGATCGTGTTTACGGTTTGGTGCGGTTTGTGGAGTCAGCCAAAAACGGAGGGGAACCGCAGACCGCCACAAACGGTTACGGCTCCGAGGAGTTCAACGGCTTCTCGGCGCGGAAGGACACCTTCACCCTTGACCGTTTCTATCCCGAGCTGCACTCCTCGATTTCGCGTTGCGCCAACATGAAGCGCGGGGTGTACTTCTTCGACGAGAACAATGTCCTCTACGGCATAGACGACGGCACCGACACACTGGCCCCCTTCGACCTGTCGTGCATGTACTCCGACGCCACTCCGTTCCCGACATCCTCGGCAAAGGCCACGATGAGTGTCACCTTCTGCTTCCTTGACGCCCGTCAGGTTGTCGAGGATTACGACTACATCAAGCTGGGTTTCAATCCCATGAAATTCACGCTCGGTCTGACTCCGGTCGTGCTCCAGAAGACCGCCGACTCCGGCACCGCGTACAAGCTCTTAGAGAAGACAGGCGGATATGATGTGACGGCCATATACGGTCCTCTGATAGTCACCGCCGGCAACACTGTCATCAACGGTACGACCTCGGCCGTGACATACAACGAGAACACCCAGACTTTGACCATCTCCTCCACTGGGTTGCAGGAGATTTCGCTCAAGTCCCCGAAAGTCCTTTTCGCTAACGACATCAAAGGTATAGTTCAGGTGTCATGATATACGAGCAGGTAAACTTCAATGAAGAAGAGGTGAGTAAGATGAGCCCCGAAGAATTTGAAGACCGCCATCTTCAAATTCTCTGGCCGGACCGGGACGAAGAGACCAGGAAGAAGATGCTCGCTCAGGTATACGGGCTTATCAATCCCAAGAACACGGTGAAAAAGAAGCCGGGTAAGTGAGAGAGAGGCGGGGGTGGCAACATCTCCGCCTTAATTATTTCAATAAAAGGCAACATTACCCTCAAAAATATTCGAAGATGGGAATAGAAGAAGTAGCAGAGATTATCGGCAAGATTTCAGACGGGTTTGAGGAGGCCTGTATGAAATGCCTTGAGGAGAACGAATCGACCGTCCTTCAAGCAGTGCACGAGCAATTGTACAGCGGCCTTGACGGTGAAGAGAGACATCTCTCGCCGACCTACGACGACGACCCTTTCTTCGAGGAGGAGGGTGAATGGTATCACCGTGCAAAAGACTACAAGGCTTGGAAGGGCAGTATCACGCCACCCTTGAAGGGTTCAATGCTGGGACTGCCTCCACGTCCGTATGAAGTTCCTAACCTTTTCATCAACGGTAAATTCTATTCAGAGATTACCGTATTCCGAAAAGGGGACTTCCTTGATATAGACCCCGGCATGGAACATGGCCCGGAGATTGTAGCCAAATACGGAGACCGGATACTTGACTTAGGTCCGACAGGAATAGAATATTTCAATACGGCCTATATGCTGCCTGCGATAGAAAACTTTTTTAAAGACTGCGGATACAGATGAACTGTGGATGTGAGAACCGACGGCTGGCCGGTGAACTCGACCGTCAGCGCAGACTCGCGAAGGGATGGGCGAGGATGGAGGGAACCCTGACGGCCCTTTACCGCAATGAGGACGGCACCTTCGGATTCATGCCTGCCGAAGATGCGACGGACAAAGATATTGTTGAATACTTAACACCTTACTGATGGCTCAAGTAAAGATAACGGACCTCGTATCGCCAGAGACGATCGAGGAAATAAAGAAACTCGACGAGGAACTGAAAAACCTGCTTGTTACATACACCGATACCGCCAGGGAGTTGGCCAAGGGTGTGGACATAAACGTGAAGGTTATCGGAGACATCGACAAACTTGAGAAACTCCTTGTCGAGAAGCAGGGGGAGGCCGTTGAGACCACAGAGCGGCTAAACACGGTGATGGCCGAGAAAAGCAGGGTTATCGCCAACACTACCAACACCATCTCACGGCAGCTGATGGAGCAGGAGAGGGTAAACAAGACCGTTCGCGAGCAATACACCGGTCAGGAGAAGGTGAAGGAACTTCTTGATAAGGTCCATGATACCTACAAGAATCAGACCATCCGCCTTGTCGAACTTACGGATGAGCTGAAGAAAAACAAAAAAGCCCAGGATGCCAATGAGAAAGCGTATATGGCGGGACGGAAGTCGCAGGCCGACTATATGCAAGCCCAGGTAAGGCTCACCGAACAACACCGTGCCTTGTCCCAGGAGAAGAAGACGCTGACTCAGATAATGACGGCCGAGGAGAAGGCCATGCAGTCAGGAGAGGGCAGTTACGTTGAATTGTCCCAACAGCTCGAGTTGCTCAAGAAGGCCTACAAGAACTTCAGCGACGAGGCAAAGGAGACCGAGCTCGGCAAGGAAATGGAGGAGGCGATACAGAACCTTGACGCCCATCTCAAGGACGCTGCAGCAGACATGGGAGAGTTTCAGCGCAATGTCGGCAACTATGCCATCGTCGGATATAACGGTGTCGTGGCCACAGAGAGCCTGATTGCGGTACTCAATCAGGAGGCGAAGACTCAGCAGGACCTCGTGGATCAGACAAAGATTCTTGAAGAGGCCAAGAGAATGCTCAACAAGGATGATGCCGACTATGGTGAAACCTTAGCTGCCCTTAATGCCAAACTTGAGGAGAATAAGCGCAAGCTTCTCGATGTAAGTGACATCCTCGGGAAAGAGGCTACGTCGGTGGCTGAAGCCGAGGCTCAGAATAAGCGTCTCTCGGAAGCGATCAAGCATGTCGACCTCACATCCGCTGACGCAAAGGAGAGGCTCGAAGAAATGCGCGAGCAGATCGAACGCAACAACCGGACCATTGCAGAAGCAACCGGAGCCAACGAAAAGTACGTCGACACCCTTCTGAGTTTCGTGGGGTTGAACTTCAATCTTGGCTCGTCTTTCGAGGAGCTCGGTAACGGTGGAAACTTTATCGAGGGCTTGAATACCAAGGTCAAGGCTTTCGGGAAAACCCTCATGGGCCTCCTCGCAAACCCCTGGGTGCTTGCATTGCTTGGAATAACCGGTGTCGTGTCGGGTTTCAAATGGTGGTACGATTACAACAAGGGCCTAATTGAAGCATCAAGACTGACGGAAAACTTCACGGGTGCGACCGGGGAGGCAGCCGATAAGATCACGGCCGACATGGAGGCCCTGGCCGATGATTTGGGAGCGGGATACGACCAGACCATAGGTGCGGCCAATACGCTTGTGCAGCAATTGGGCCTTTCATGGGGAGAGACGAATGAACTGATGGAGAAGGCCATTGCCGCAGGTGCCGACATGAGCGGTAACTTCCTTTCCAACATCGAGCGCTTCGCACCCGCCCTCCGGGATGCGGGGGTTAGCGCCGATGAGTTTATGGCCATTCTTGCCGAGACAAGGAACGGCGTCTTCAATGAAGACGCCATCAACAACATCCTCAAAGGTGGAACACGCCTTCGCGCTATGACTAAGCAAATCTCCGCCTCCCTCGATGCCGTCGGCATTTCTTCCAAGCAGATGCAGAAAGACCTTGAGGAAGGGAACATCACCATGCTCGAGGCCGTTCAGCAGGTTGCACAGAAGTTAAAGGAACTGCCCGAGAACAGCCAGGAAGCCGGCATGGTGATGAAGAATGTATTCGGTCGTACCGCAGCGGAAGGGGGCACGCTCCTGCTTCAATCCATAGCCGACATCAACACGAACCTCGACAAGTCCTTGGAGAGCATGGGTGAACTCGGTCGGGTCAATTTAGAACACATGAAGGCACAGAAGGAGGTTAACGAGGTTCTTGCCTCTGTCTTCAAGGCCACCGGCACGTCATTTGAGACCATGACCACCAAGGCCAAGACCTTTGTCACCCAAGGTCTGGTCACCATCATAAAGAAGTGCGTGGACATAGTCAACTGGTTTGTGCGCATGTATAACGGCTCTATGGCCGTGAGGGGAGCCGTCAACTATGTCGTTAATTCATTCAAATACCTTTGGGAGGTTGCCAGGTTCGTGATGAATGAGGTCATAGATTCGTTCAAGGCAGCAGGCACGGTTCTTGAGGGCATCTTCACCATGAATTGGGATTTGGTCAAGCAAGGGTGGCAGGCGGGCCTTAAATCCCTCGAAGGTAATGTTGAGACTCTTGTACGCAATATGGCCTCGAACGCCGCTGAGGCCTATAACAAGACGCTCAAGGATAACTTGCAAGAGATTAAGGTCGGTTTTGATGACACTGATGTCAAGGCGCCGAATGGAGACTCAACGGATAAAAACAAACCGACACCCATTGAGGAGGTTGATGATAAGGAAGCTGCCAAGCGGGCAAAAGAGGCCGAGAAGAGGGCCAAGGAAGAACTAAAGCGCTTGAACGAGCTCGAAGAATCCAAAATAGCCCTGATGGAGGACAGTCATGAGAAAGAATTGGCCTTAATACGGCTCAAGTTTAAGAAGAAGATAGACGAGATTCGGGGTAACGGGCAGACGGAAACCGCGCTCAGGATACAGCTTGCCCTTGAGTGTGAAAAAGAAGTGGCCGACTGTGAGCTGAAGTATCAGAGGGAATTGTCAAAAATCAACCTTGCCAACCGTTTGGCGGCAGTAGAGAAGGGAAGCAGAAAGGAACTCATATTGAAACTCGCCCAGCTTGAGGCCAACCGTCAGAATGAGATTGAGGGTGCCAGGAAGACCGGGGCGGATGTCAATCTTATCAACGAGAAGTTTGACAAGGAACGTCTGAAAATGCAGGAGGAGTATGCCCTTAAACGGACTGAGAAAATTCAGAAGGAATACGCAGCTCAATCCGAGGAACGGGAAACGCAGAATATCCTTGCCTTGGCGGCTCTTGAAAACCAATATACCATTGAATTGGCATTGGCGGGCAAGAGTCAGAAGAAGCGGGAGCAGGCCGAGAAGAAGTTCCAGGAGGAAATGCGCAGGATTCAGTTCGAGTATGCGAAGCAGACCTCGGAATCCACCATCGAAATGTATCAGAAGATGCTGGAGGAAGAAGAACTCGCTTTGGAGGACAGAATCGAGATAGAACGTGAATTGGCAAGAGCGAAGGCTGAGCTTGAGAAACTGATTGCCGACTTCAATAATGACACTGCGAAAAACAAAGGGGGTGATAATAAGCCCGGATGGGTTTCTGAGGTCCAAAAATGGGCCGATGTCGCCAAAGAGGCGTTGAACTCGATAAACGACATTGCACAGGCCGTCTTTGACAGACAGATTCAGAGGATTGAAGAGATGCAGGAGGCCCTGCAGGCTTCCTCGGATGCCGAACAGGAACGTATTTCCGACCTCGCAGAAAAGAAAGTCATATCCGAAGAGGAGGCCGAGGCCCGCAAGAGGGCTGCCGAAGCTAAGACGGCCATTGAGAATGAGAAGCTTGAAAAGCAGAAACAGGCCTTGAAGATGAAGCAGGCAAAGTGGGACAAGGCCAACAACCTCGTCCAGGCCGTCATCTCCACCGCCCTGGCCGTCACGCAGGCGCTCCCGAATGTGGTCATGGCTGCTGTCGTGGGTGCATTGGGAGCCGCGCAGGTTGCCACCATCTTAGCCCAACCCATCCCGAAATATGCCAAGGGCACGGACTATCATGCCGGAGGTCCGGCCATAGTCGGCGACGGCGGTCGCAAGGAGGTGGTGCTCTTCAACGGCAATGCATGGCTGACTCCCGACACTCCGACCCTCGTTGACATGCCGAAAGGAGCGAGTGTGATTCCTGGTACAGATGGCCTTGACAAAGACCTCTTCCCTCTGAGAGCGTTGAATAGTCCCCAACAAGCCCCGGTCATAGTCAACAACGACTATAAGCGGCTCGAGAACAAGATGGACAGCTTCATCAATCTATTGAAGAGGCAGACCGCGGTTCAGCATATGGACTCGGCACGTCAGTTGTACGCATCTTTCAAAAACACGAAACTATAAACCCCGGTCGTCACCGTGTTGTTAAATAGACATGAAGAAAAGGAAAAAGAATCTCTTTGACTGCATGATGTTGTCGGCATTGACATTGTCTGGAGTATTGTATGTCCTACAACTCTGGCAGTGGGTTAATCTCTCGCTTTGGATCATCGTGTCTCCGATTCTTATCATGTCAGCCATAATCTTGACTATTATGACATTCGCTTCGGTGGTGGCCCTTATTTACCGTAAATGAAAAGAAAACTTGAAGACCTCACCATAGGCCGTTTTATTGACCTGCTCTGCGGAGATACTGAAGCTATACTTGAATCCGAAGAAGCCACCGAGTTGGAGATAGCGTTGGCCATCCGCGATATAGTGTACCAATATCGTGAAATCGCAGATGAGGCTGGCGTCAAGAGTTATCTTGCACGGGCTGAGGAGTATTGTAAAGCGAGGATTGCCACCATGATTTTTGCCATCTGTGACAATCTGATACATCTCAATGAGCATAAAGCCGTGCGAGAAGTGCTCATTGAGTATGGCATCAACGCCAGGAGTATGTCAGACCAAAGATTGGAGGCGGAGGTCAAGTCAAACATCGAAAAGACGAAACGTTTATTGGCCGACCTTGAAAACGGAAATCAGGAAACCGGCGATACGGATATCCGAAGGGAGTTTGACTCGCAGACCGCGTCGCTAATGACCTACTTCAAATTCCAGATAGATACCGAGACCATGAAGGCGACGATATACGCTCATCTGGTTGCCCGGTACAGCAGGGAGGTAAAGGCACGGAACGCGGCCATGAAAAAGTAATGGACTGAAGGGCCTGTCAATGTCGGCAGGCCCTTTTCTGCTTTCTGAACTAAATTTTTTCTCGTTAGTAACTTTTTGCAAAACAGCAAAGAGTTATGACAGGAAGAAGAAAATGCCGTTTATCAAAAACCGACCGTCTTGAGCGAAAGCTCGACATGATTCTCTCAGAGTTGGTGATGTTGCGTCAGCTGGTCTCACGGCGCACCGACACCGACACGGAGATTGACAGACTTCACTCGGCCGCCCGCAGGTTGCGCACCCAGTGTGAGCGGGAACGGAAAGCCGTCATGAGGTGGCGCAGACGGCAATGAGCGTCGATGAACTTGTAGTATTGCACGCCCCGTGGATTAGACTGAGGGCGAGAAGGTACAACCTTGACCAAAGCGACGCTGACGACCTGGCGAGTGAGACCATTTACAAATGCTTGAGCCATAAGGATAAGTTTGTAGAAGGCCGTGGGTTCAAGCCATGGGTGTGCGCCATAATGCACCACACATTCATAACCTGGTATAACAGACGGAGGTGCGTGCTCTTCACCGGTTATGAGGAATACGAAGATGAAAGGGAGTCACCGGAGGCGGACATCGCGGTTATCTTCCATGACACTTTGAAGGTCATCTGCGAATGTGCAAGAATGTCTCAGTCTATAGAGTGCGTCCTGCTCTACGCGAAAGGGTACAGTTACGAGGAAATTTCCAAGCTGCTCAAGATTCCCAACGGCACTGTCAAGAGCAGGGTGTCCAATGGCAGGAAGCTTCTGAGGCACGCTCTTGAGTGAGACAAAAACGTCAGTAAATGTTAAGGTGGCAATTTATTGGTTTTCAGACGTAAAATGGTGGTCATTCTGTTTGCAAACTCAGTCAAAAATGGCTAACTTTACAGTATAATAAACAACAAGTCAAACCAACAAACCCCAAGACAATGGAAAAGAAGAACAATTTCCGCGCACGAGTGATGAAGTATGCCTGGCAACTCTGGAAAGCTACAAGGCAGACATGGCGCATCTGCATGATTAAGGCATGGCAGCTCTACCGCCTCGCAAAAGCGATGAGGGAGGGAGTGGTGACATTCTACTACTCGAAGGCAGACGGTTCTATCCGCAAGGCCACCGGCACCCTCAGGAATGTCCCTGCCGGAGCGTCACTCGGTGGGAAGAGGGTCACCAAGCCTTCCTACAAGACAATGGCGTATTTCGACACCGAGAAAAACGCCTTCCGCTGCTTCAAAGTCGAAAACTTAATCTGCGCAATCTGATGGAACTCCTGCCAAACAAAGCCTACCATATCACCGTGGAGGGAGATATCACAGAAATCTCCCCCAACGACGGGAAGGAATTTCAACTCGAAGAGGTACAGGAGAGGGTTGACGGCTTCATAGAGATAGTGTACCTCAATGACAAGCAGATAATGATAGTGAATGAGGAGGGTAAATTTGATAAGGAGCAGAACGTTTTTGCAACCGCAATAGCCGATCTTCATCAAGCATTGGGAAGGGGTGATTATATCTGTGGCGATGTAGTGATTTGTCCCTCCGAGATGCTGCCATAATAAAAGTCGCTTTCAGGGCAACTTCGGGCGCAGGTTCCACGCTGACAATTAGTTAAGCTGGAATCTGCGTTTTTTGTTTTTTCAATAATTCTTCGGTTTGGCTCACCAGGAAACAATTTGTCTTATTTTTGCCTGTGCCATCAGGGCCAAACAAGAAGATGCTGGTCAGATACATACTGCATATAGGAGACTCGGACTATGAACTGAGGGAGGATGATCTCGACAACTGGGACGAGATACAATGGTCGTGCAAGCGTGCGGACTATGATGGTGTCGTACGTTCCTGCACGTCGCAGTTTATCTTTGTCAACCGCGCGAAGGAGCTTTTGAAGGAGTTGTACCTTAAAGACGGTTTCAACGCCGCAGCATCAGTCTCGATACTTGTGGCCGACAACCGGTGGAATTACGTGGAACAGTTCCGTTGTCCCCTTGATTTCTCAACGCTGACGATGGACAGTTGCAGGGTCAGTATCAATAGCGTGGACAACACTCTGGCCGCGCTGATAAAGGCTAACAAAGGGACGAAATATGAATTTGAAGTAGATACGGATATACCGGTTGCAAAAACGCTCTTCTATGACCGTGTCGCGATGTTGGAGAACGCCACTTTCGGATTTACCCAAGGGGACTCCTTCTCCAACAGTTCGGACCTTACCGTCACATTCAAGGCCGGAGAACTTCCCTGGGTAGGTTGTATAGGTTCCGAGATAACCGTTAACAAGGTGTTGTATTGGAACGATGACCAAAAGACTGAGGAAGCAAGCTATCTTCTCGAAGCCTACAGGAACTGTACCGTAACACTTGAATATGACCTCGCCTGGCGTGCCAATTACGGTAAGTGCCCCGTATACCTCGGTGTCTTCATCCGTAGGGGTGAAGAATACCTCCCTGCCGGAGACGGAACGGGAGGCAACTTTGCCGGTTCCGTCGGTAACGAGGGTTCCTTCCACAAGGTGGAACTCGAAGACGGTGCATTGCCCGACCCGGCATCCATTGAGACAATAAGCGGGGCATACGCAGTCATTTCGGGCAATGTGTGGGAGTTGAAATATAATGGTAGGGGGTATGTCTGGATAAACACGAATAAATCAGAAGCCGACTATTTCCTCCGGGAACTTTCCGGAAAGGTTGAATTGAGCTTGAAGACGGGAGACAGGGTGGTTATCCGTCACCGGATAGATGCCGAAGACGTTGATTCCACGACCGTTCGGTTCGCAAAGTCTAAATTTGTGTTCAGCTGGATTGCCAAGGGAGACCCCGTGACGATAGACCTTATTTCACCGGTCAAGGCTGCCGAGGCCCTCCTGCATAAGATGGCCGAAGGAAAGCCTCGCGCGAATGTATCGTTGAGCGGGTTTGACCCAAGGTTGGCGCGTACCTATCTGATTGCGGCCGAAAGTGCCAGGAGCCTTGAGGGGGCGAAGTTCTATTCTTCGTTCTCGGAGTTTTGTGACTGGATGAAAACCGTATTCGGTTATGTTTATTATATCGGGGAATATAAACCCAAATTCACCGGCATAAAAGTCTGCGGTAAGATAGAAGGCGATCCGTGGAACTATGATGAACAAAGATATGAAGGGGCCGTCGATGTCTCCAACATCGTCTATATTCCCGCGCATGGCAGGTTCTTTTATGCCGTAGGCACCACCCTCTATACGGAATGGCGCGGAAGTGAGGCCTATAACAATCCCGGCACCGGACATCCCCAAACCAATACCCTTTACAGGATATTGGAACTCAGCGAGACGAACCTCTATTATTTTGAGCCATACGCCGGCGGTTACCATTCTCCCATTCTCTATGACGGGTCTGATGAAGAGCTTGTAGATGGAAAGACGGTTTACTTTGTCCACAGGTCCGAACTATTCAATCCGAATACCGGTATCAGAAGGCTGCGAGACTGCCGAGATGTACAGTATACTGTCGATTCATCTTCAATATACTCGACCGTCACGGTGGGATATGAGAAGAAGGACTACGACAATATCAACGGCAGGGAAGAGTTCAATTTCAATCATACATATTCAACCGGCTGCACCGTCAGTGACAAGACGCTGCCGCTTCTTAGCAAGTACAGGGCCGACTGTTACGGGATAGAATTCGCGGTACAGAAAAGGGGTAGGGACACAACAGACTCTTCCTCGGACCAGAGCGTGTTTTTCATACTGACTCAAAGAAAGGAATATGATGTGGTGCCCGACCGAACCGCGACAATTGAGAACGCGTTGACCGACACGGTGTTCAATTGTGCCTTCAATCCCGTTGCCTGCGTAATGGCGAATGCGGGCTTCATCGGCATGCAGGCAGAAGAGCTGGGGCTGAAATTCGCTTCATCTGCCGCAAGCAGTTCTGTCGTGATTGACGGACGTCCTATGTCTGAGGACCTGATGCTCGACACACCCCTCGTCAGCTGCGGCGTCATTGAGTTTGCGTCCGATGACATTGACGAACTCGCGGACTTTGACGAGCTCATTGAAGTGCCTGACTCTGACGGCACCACTTACCGAGGATTTCTGAAAGAGGTCGACGCCAAATATGCCAAGACGGCGGCCGCCAATTATAAACTTTTAGTAAAGGATATAGTAAGATGATTGTTTCACCCTTCACACCGTTGTTTTTCGTTGACCGCAAGGCTGACGGTATTGAAAGCGGCTATATCCAAACATTCTCGGTTACGGATAGAATCCTTGTCGAGTGCCTGTGTTCTTCCGAGGAGTCATTCTCCGGTGGAGTGTTTACGGAACCCGAGCATAAGGTTCTATGTCCCATTGCCTTTCAAGAGTGGCAAATCAACGAGCGGATAAAACTGCGCTTCGCGACAATGTCATTCAACCCGGGTTGCTACTCGGTAGTCATAAACGGCAGGCAGAGCAGACCGTTCATGGTGACAGACAACCCTCTCATACTTGAGGATACAACCCTAATTCAATACTCCCACCGCGACAACAGGCAGCGTGAGGATGTGGTGTTTTTCATCGACGGGATGCAATACTTCTTCGATTTCAGGGTACACGGAGGATTCAAGGACAGCAACTGGTCTTTCGGCGTTGAGTGTGAGCAGTTCGTCACTCCATCCGCTGACATCTCCCAGCTTTTCGGCCTGGAATCAACACAGAAGAAATTCACGCTTGGAGGCAATATCGGTGTTCCCGTTTGGTTCGCTGAGATGCTCAACCGCATACTTGTCTGCTCTCACGTGTACTTCGACGGTGTGAAGTACGTAAGGAAGGATTCAAGCGTCCCCGAAATGACCGTCCAGCTTGAAGGGCTGAACAGCTTCGTGTTTTCACAGCTCCTCCAGCAATCACGCAACCTTGACCCGGTGATTGAACAGAGCAACAACATCCTCATGCGTAGGGTAGCGCCGGACAATTACAGGGCGTTCAACGGGGAACATAACAGAATAATTTAAACTAATAGGATATGCCCATGACACAGGAAGAAAAGAACACCATCATTGGCGAGGTCCTTTCTTCAATACGGACTAACTCAAAGACCATCGCGGACCTGACCCCGGTGACGTCTCTGAGCGACAGCGACAGCTTTGAGGTCGGCGGGGGAAAGAGAGTGACGTATAAAACCCTCAGTGACCTCATATCGTCGATGTCAACCGAAGAGCTTGACTTGTACAGGGCGTCGCTTAACAAACTCAAGACTGAGCAGGACGCGCAGGGCGAGTTGCTTAAGAACACCGACTCGGCGGTAAGCGGTGCTCAGTCCACGGCCGACGAAGCTTTGTATAAGGCACAGGCCCTGGAGAACAAGCTCGGGAAAAGCAAAGGCCTGGCCACTCTCGACGCTGCCGGGCATATCGAGACTGACCAGCTCGGGCGTTACGTCATCGAGTTTAATGAGGTCATGGAGGAGGCCCCGGCCAAATACGAGACCAACGTCCCGGGCGAAGGTGTGACCGGCCTTGTGGCCTACTGCCTGGAGACCGAGCGTTTTCTCCTTCATGTGGCCGGAAACGGCGGGATTGGAAGCGGTGACAAATATTTTGTCCTGTGGGACGGCTGCGAGAGGTACGGCAGCCCGAAGGGGGACGGCATCCAGCCCCGCAACGGTTACACCTACTCGACCCCTGTCGTGTTTTTCTACGGTCGCGCCGACCACCTTGTCGAGACCGGCCACAGACTTGGAAACGGCTCCAACGAGTCATTCCCCGGCAACCGCGGCAAGGCCGTCGAGGACTCGGTGCAGGAACTTCAGACCGCGTCCACAGAGCTTTCGGGACGCATTGACGTTGTGGAGGACCGTTTCTATAAGGAGTACGAGAAGAGCCGTTCTGTCAGCCAGGCGTATGACAACATCCGCTTCTTGGCATCCGAGACGGGTCTGAAGCCGGGCGTGCGCTGCCGGCTCGATGTCTTGAAGTCATCCATCATGCTCACCGAGGTGTATCTGAAGATGACGGACGGCACCATCCGTAACCTCTGTGCGTTCTTCCTCCGCGAGAAGAGCATCGAGTTCTCGGTCAATGCAGGCGAGCAGCCGGAGTCTATCGAGGTGGCCACGCGCATATATAACGGCTCAAGCTGGAACATACTCAAGGCGACCCTGCGTGTCATCTCGGAGGAGACGCAGGTCACGGGCGACGAGCTGACGCCGGAGAGGCTGCTTGACATGGCCGAGGGACGTATCATCGAGTGCGGGACGGTGAACCTGTTCAATGAGTCGGACATACTCCCTGGCCTGTATTCCGTACATACCGCCGAGGGGGTTGCCCGATATGGCGAGAACGAAATCTACAACGCCACGGATTATATCGAGGTCGTTCCCGGGGCGAAGTACGGTTTTGTCGCCTATGACGCCGACTACAGGCCGTTGGCGAACGGGTTACGATTCATCGACTACTATGATAAGGACATGGGTTATATCGGACGCGAGCAGAACCTGACCGAGGTCACGGTGCCCGTTGACGCCCGTTATTGCCGGCTGACGGTCTACTCTCAGCATTACACCGTTCCCAACCGACACTGGATGTTCGCGCGGGTCGAGGACATCGACGCAGCGAAGACCTATGTCCCTTACGGCGAGGAGGTGAAACTCAAGCCAAGCCTGCTCTCTGAGGGCATCATCGCCGAGCCGATGCTCTCGGACGGAGTGCAGGCTAAGCTCACGGAGAACCTGAAGGCTGCGAAAGGCATGACGGCAAACGGCGACATGGCCTATGACTATGTGTTAGGGCTTCCCGGCAATTCGGTGAAGTCACAGAAGGTGCTCTCTTTCTCGGGCAGGATAGAGTCGTGGCCGTTGGGTGAGACGCTGACTCTCGCCCATGGTGGAGACGAGTACGGGGCAAGCCGTGTGGAGATTACCAAGGTGGCCTCCGGAGAGGCCGGGAAAATACGTGTCCGGGTGTTCCTCTATTCCTCCTTTGCCTCGCAGGTGCATGAGTCGGAACACGATTTTGTGTTAAAAAACAACATCGAGGTCCAGATAGTCCAGGACTGCGAGCTTGAGGCCGACATACGCATCTGCTCAAACGGTGTGCAGAAGGAGGTCCGGACCCGGTGGTGGGGCTGTCACGGCGACATTAGCGCAAAGGTGTCGACGATGGTGCTGCGCGGGTGTACGTTGGGGTGGTTCTCGACGGCGTTGGGTTATGACAACTGGCTTTTCGGCGACTCGTATTTCGACCTTACGAGCGCGCAGCGGTGGACCTCATACCTTATCAAGAACGGTCAGAAGGGGAACCTGTTGAACGCCTATCCAGGCGAGGGGAGTCTGAAGGGGCTGGAGGACTTGAGGAACCTCCTTGAAATAGGTCGGCCCAAGCGCGTTGTGTGGTGCATGGGCATGAATGACCGTGACTATGCCAAGGGTGTCAATACGAATTGGGAACTCTGCTTCAACGAGGCGAGGGACCTGTGTGAACGCCGGGGGATTGAGTTCATCGGCTGCACGCTGCCCAATGTGATAGGGGGAGTGAGTGACGATGATGTCAGCGGCAACAACGGCCTGTTGCGCAAGCATGATTTCAAGAACGCCATAGTGCGGGAAAGCGGTCTCCGCTACATTGATTTTGAGCGGGCCGTGAGTTCGTCGGCCGAGGAGGGTCTGTGGCATGGCACGACCGTTGAGGATATCCGTCAGCAGACCGGAAACGGTATGCTGAGCGCCGACGGCGTGCATCCCACACAGAAGGGTGCACTGGCACTTTACATGCAGGCGATGTCTGATGTTCCGGAGCTGGGCCGTTATGGCGAAGGCGACACGCTAAGCTCGGAGGAGCGCACGAAAATCGGAAGCATCGGCAATCTGACGTCTAAGGTTTCTAACCTGGAGACAACGGTCAGCGGTATCGGTACGCAGCTCGGTTCTGTTTCCACTACCATGCAAACCGGGTTTGAGGAGCTGACACAGTCCATAACCGCCCACAGCTCGACCTTGGCGGACCAAAACCGGCAGTTCTCCGCGCTACAGGAGTCGTTATTCAACACCCAGGAGCAGCTCGGCGACCTCCAAATCGCCATCACGGACTCCGAGGACATAGCCATCGTCGACAGGCAGGGCGTTCAGGCCCTCGCAGTCACCGACTCGGCCAAGCGCCGGCTATTCATCGACCAGTGGAACAAGGCCGCGGGATCTGCCGGGGGCTATAACGAGGACTCGGGGTTTTTCGAACTCAACGGCATCACCGACATAACGTATGAGGAGGCCCTGGAGATATGGGAATGGTATCCCGCATGTTCGAGCCGCACTCTCGACTGTACATCCAAATTCAGCGGGGCGAAGTGCCGGACCCTGTTCCCCGTCAAACTCGGTGTATCGTCATCGCTGGCCGCGACGACCGAGAGGATGTTCGACGGGTGTCCGAACCTCGAAGTTTTAAGGTTTGAGTCCGGAGGCTTCGTCAAGGGCACTTGTTATTTCATGTTCCTTCAGCTCCGCAACCTGGAGAGAATCGTGGGAATCATACACGTCCCAGGCGTCACTTATTTCCAGGGAACGTTTCAGATGACGGATAGCGTGCTCGAGGAAATCTATCTTTCTCAATTGTCATGCGGAATTAGTCTGGCCGGGCAAAGAAAGCTAAAATTTGAGTGTCTTGAATTCATGGTCACGAAGGCAACCAACACGAAGGCCATCACCATAACGGTTCATCCCGACATTTATGCAAAACTGACGGGAGACACGACCAAGAGCACCTACACCAACCTCACGGCCGAAGAGAAGGAACAGTGGACCGGACTCGTGGCCACGGCCCAGTCCAAAAACATAGCTTTTGCAACCATCTAAAACCGACACGAATATGGAAACGTACGTAACTAACGGATACACAGAGATTTACGCGAACGGGGGGGGTATTTAACCGAGTCATTCCCAACGAGTTGCCATCATTTTTACAAACGGAAAATGTTGACTGAAGACGAGAAACCCTCTGATTTCATGGAGGTGACCGAGGCCGAGAAATCGGTGTTGGAGGAGCAGGACCGCCAATGGGTGGAGCCTCCGCGGTCATTCATTGACGCATGGAACGCCCGGGGAGACTATAACAAGGTGTCGCCCGGAAGCTCCGGCTATAAGGACTATCTTGTCGTGGCACGCTATGACCCGGACAACGCCCCCGATGACCTCCATCCGTTCTTCATCAATAACCTTTGGCTGACCTACGGGGAGGCACAGGACGTGATGAGCGTGGCGTTCCCGACACTTTTATCGGAGTCGGAACGGTGCAAGGCCCGGACCCTGTTCCCCTATAAGGGTGATTATTCTTTCAGCCTTGAGAGGTACGCCTACGAGTCCAGAAACATTGAGGTGCTCCACATACTCGACGGCTATCAGTTGGGAGGCAAACGGGCGAAGGACTCGGCCATGGCCGTCAAGAACACCGGAAACATCGCGTACGACTCCATCAAGCTGCGGGAAATAATCGGGGTCCTGAAGGTGAACAAGGATACGGCCATCAAGCACCTGTACGGCAGTAGCGGTTACTGGCCGAACCTTGAAAGGATATGGCTCAACAGCATAGTGAAGAGCGTGGATTTTCAGTCATCGCCAAACATCGAGATAGAGTGCTGGGAGTACATGATAGACAACGCCGCCAATACCTCGGCGATAACGCTGACGGTTCACCCCGATGTGTTCGCTAAAATGACGGGCGACATCTCGAACGAGGCCGTCGCGAAGCTCAGCGAGGCCGAGCGCGAACGCTGGGAAGCCGTGGGGGCGAAGGCTGCAAGTAAGAACATTAACATCGCAACAATATGATGCAGACAAACAAAATTGGTCAAGTAACTGAATTGCAAATAGTTAGCGGGGGGGGGTGGATAACTGCCTCCTATCCAACGAATTTCCATCAGTTCTTCAAGCGGAAGATGCTGACCGCCACAGAGAGTCCCGAGGACTTCCGCGAGGTCACCGACGCGGAGAAGGCGACCATCGAGGCGGCCGATGAAGCGTGGGTCCGTCCGCCTCAGAGCTTCATCGACCAATGGAATGAGGCCGCAGGACAGTACGGATGTTATAACGAGCAGACCGGGTTCTTTGAATTGAATGGGCTGACTGATATAACATATTCCGAAGCTATAGAAATCCATGCCACCTATTACGGGAAGTGCATTGAAAATGCAGTTGTCGAACGGCTTGGGAGTAATCTAAAGATGCGTTCTCAAAGGACTTTCTTTCCGCGATACTTTGACGGTGGCGTAAATTACACGGAGGCCCTCCGTAACTGCGATAAATTAGTAGTTGCCCCGCCCATGATTGGGGTAATGCACAACACGGGATGGACTGGCCGTCAAAATCTAAATTTCAATCAATGCACGAAATTAGAGATAGTTTCAGGGGAAATTGGAGTTGGGGCAGTGTCGCAATTTGACAGGACTTTCACAAAATGCGATTCTTTGAGAGAGATAAGGCTCTCAAATATAAAAGTGAGCGTATCTTTCGAGCACTCTCCTAAAATTTCCATAGATTCCCTTAAGTATACCATTACTAAAGCGACTAACACGTCAACCATCACCATCACCGTACACCCGGACATCTACGCCAAGCTGACAGACGAGACAAACACGGAGTGGCATCAGGTGCTTA
>CAZUAK010000005.1:0-11484 GCA_964618395.1 uncultured Sangeribacter sp. | reverse complement strand
GACATCTACGCCAAGCTGACAGACGAGACAAACACGGAGTGGCATCAGGTGCTTATCGACGCCGCCGCTAAAAACATTCAATTTGCAACAACAACGACATGAAACAGACAAAAATCGGAAACCTTACCAAACTGACGGCCACAGAGGGCCTTATCCATAAAATCGGCACGGAGGATTATGTGACCTCCATCATCATGCTCCCTACCGACACGCTCGAGATGTATGAGGAAGTGGCCGAGAAACCCGCCTATACCAAGGAACAGTATGACGACAAGGTCGCGGAGCTGGTCCGCGAGAAGTACACCGAGTCCGAGGAGTTCGCCATCCAGCGCAAGGCCATCAATGCGGCGTTCTCGCCGTCGGTGGCCGAGGCGGAAACGAACATGAGCGAGTTCACGGAGTATAACGACTTTGTCGAAGAGTGCAAGGTTCGCGCCCGCGAGGTTCTGACGGAAGAACATGACTCAATAATGAAAGGAGGTGGCGATGATTGATTTTGCTGAAGTATCCACCGCTTTGGGAACGGTCGTCTCGATATTCACCGCCTTGGGAGGTGTGGGAATATGGCAATACAAAAAACAGAACAAGAGGCTGAAAAACGCTGAGGTGCTGCTTTCAGAGGTGCAGGTAGAGAAGGCGAGAATGGAGACCAAGGCTGACGACTGGCACATCTGGAAAGAACAGAACGAGTCTCTCGCAGAACTCAACAAGCAGCTTACCGACCGGAACCATGAACTTGTTGATATGCTTGCCGAGAAAGAGAACCGTCACCAGGAGGAACTGAAGGACAAGACCGAGCAGATACGGAAGTATGTAGATGATGTCATGAAAGCCGAAAGCGAAATTAATCGGGTGAATGACTTGCTCCACGAATCGAAGGACAGAATCACGGAACTCACCGAGGAGCGTGATGAAGAGCGACGCAAGAAGGAGTACTACAAGCGCTGGCGGTGTGAGAAGTCCTCGTGCCTGGACCCGGAAGGCCGTATCCCTCCCAACTCAAAACTGCTCGCTGAAAAGTATGTCCATCCCGAATGATTTAAAACCAAACTAATATGAAAACACTTAAGAATGGAAGCCAAGGCTCGGAGGTAAAGACCCTTCAGTCCAAATTAAACAGTATTGGCTCCTACGGCCTTGTCGTAGACGGTATTTTCGGCAACAAGACCGAGCTTGCCGTCAAAGACTTTCAGAAAGCCAACGAACTTTCCGTAGACGGTATCGCCGGCCCTAAGACGTGGAGCAAGCTCGGCTTTGAGACCGCCGACGAAGTCACCCCTGGAGAACGGACGATCAACAAGATAATCCTGCATTGCTCCGCTACCCCCGAAGGAGAGGATTATTCCATAGAGACGATAAACTTGTCCCACAAGGCCCGCAACTTCTCGTACTATATTGACCCCGACACGAAACAGAAACGGTACATCGGCTACCACTACATCATTAAGAGGGACGGCACAATCGTCCGTTGCCGGCCCGAGAACGTGAGGGGTTGCCACACCTCCGACCACAACTCTGATTCCATCGGCGTGTGCTATATAGGTGGTTGCCCTGCACGCTCTGTCAAGGATTGGGACAAGCAAGGCAAGGACACCCGGACGGCAGCTCAGAAGGCCGCAATCATCAGACTTGTCAAGGAACTGAAAGGCCGTTACGGTAAAGCCGAGGTCTTCGGTCACCGCGATTTTGCCGCCAAGGCGTGCCCCAGCTTCGATGCGCGTAAAGAATTTAAAGGGATATGACCGTGAAGAGTGTGAAATTGATTCTTCTGCTCTTGGTTGCCGGAGTGGTGGCGGGATGCCGTTCTGCCAAGCGGATAATCCCGTCCACACCTGTTATCGTTACCAATACGGACAGCGTGAGGACTGAGTATATTGAAACAGTCCGCATAGACACCGTGACGGTCAGTGTGCAGGTGCCTATGGAATCCGCGATGCAGATTGTCAGGGACAGCACAAGCCATCTTGAGACAAAATTTGCCGAGTCTGACGCCTGGATCAACAACGACGGCTCCCTCGGCCACAGTCTGCGGAACAAACAACAGGAATTGGAAGGTCAGGCCTTGATACCGGTCAAGTCTGTCGAGAGCAGCAATGAGAAGAACAGTGTAAGGGAGGTGCCTGTGCCGTATCCCGAGCCGTACTATGTGGAAAAGCCTCTGACGGCCTGGCAGAAGTTCAGATTGGGGGCTTTCTGGTATTTGGCAGGAACAGTATTGGGGTTGTTGGTGTTTATTCTACGAAAGCCGTTAACGACGGTTTATTGGAAATGTTTCTCTGTAAAATGAGAAGAAGGGCCCCGTTGGGAAACGGAGCCCTTTGTTATAATATGAACTTTTAAAGCGGTTGTGAGTAACCTTTTTCGGAGCGTCAAGATGATGTGAATTTGATGACGGACGACGCTCCGGGGCTGTCGTAAGGCAGCCTTTTTTTATTTGGAGAGGCTGAGACGGTAGTGCGAGAGGAATTTTTCGAGAGTCTTCACGTTGGTGGTCCCTATCTGAGGAAGCTGGAGAAGGGTTTCTCGGCTCTGCCTTACAAGGTCTCCGAGTGTCCTTATGCCGCCTCGCTCCAGCAGGCACAGGGTTTTTATTGGCAGGTCGAACTCAACGAGATGCGCTTTGAGTAACCTTTCCATGTGGAGTCTTGGCTCGTCATACCTATCGAAGTCAGAAGAAGTGTCCATAATAGAATGAAAAAGAGAGGATGAAAAAAATGGAGGAGGGAACCACCCCTCCTCCTAAGTCAAACCAATAAACTTCCAACTGGAAAAGCTTATTGACGGTGCAAATTTAGCACTTTATTTCAGATTATCCAAAACCTTTCGGATAGCTTCTGTTGCGTGTTTGGGAGAAACGGTCACGTAGGCGTAGAGGCAGGAACCTTTTCTGTCTACTGAATGACCGAGGATGTAGTCGATCACGCTTGTGTTGACATTCAGGTCGAAGGCGTGCTGGCTGAATGACTTTCGGGCAGAATAGTAAATGACATGCTTGATTCCCGTTAATTTGGCGATTATCGGCATATTCGTGACGAAAAAAGAATGACCGCAGCTCTTCCTTTGGGCTTCGGTAACACTCAGGAAACCGTTTTTATCCTTATACCGGTTGATGATCTCCTTAGCCTCTTCGGGAATCTCGAATTCCACGAATTTGTTTACCTTCATTCGGTTCTGAGTTTTTGTGCGGACATACTTGATTGTGTCGGTTTGCTCATTGAAGTTGATTTTGAGCAAGTCTACGAAATTGATGCCTCCCAGATAATACGAGAGCATGAAATAGTCCCGGCACTTGGCGATGTTGGGTCTGGGCGCTTTCAGATCTCGTATTCTTTTGACTTCTTCGGCCGTCAGCCATGCCTGACGGGGTTCAGCCGGCGGCATGTCATATCCGGCCATTGGGTCTACTTTGTAATCCACATATCCTGACCTCTTGGCGTAGTTGATGAGGGTCCGTACAAACAAAAGACAGTTGCGGATTGAGGCAGGTTTGAGTTTCCTATCACGGAGGTACTTTTCGAGACCGAGGATAGTGAGCCGTGTTATATGGTTCATCAGTATGTTTGGAGACAGGTGCTTTATCACGATTCTCCAAAGAACGGAATATGAATTTTTCGATCCCTCTGAGAGACGTGTATATGTGATATACTCCTCATAAATTGATTTGAGGGTACGGAGCTTTTCATTGCC
Source organism: uncultured Sangeribacter sp. (assembly GCA_964618395.1). GTDB lineage: Bacteria > Bacteroidota > Bacteroidia > Bacteroidales > Muribaculaceae > Lepagella. The sequence goes on along the minus strand of CAZUAK010000005.1, from coordinate 7,797 downwards.
TGCGTTTCTTAGCTGAAAAACCAGTTCCTGACAGTTGAGGCCATTGACGTAAGCCAATTCATCGATGACTTGTTGATAACGCTGGAGCAGGCCTCTGAGCTTTGTGTTGAGAATAGTCGCGTCAGGACGTTTGGTGATGCTTCCGTTTCTGAACTCTTTGGCGGAGTCCACGATGATGTCAGTGACCAGATAACGTGTCTCGCCGTTATGGGCCACGGAGATTCTAATTTTGTGCCGGCCGTCCTTTAGGACCTTTGCGGGCACGATGACTGCGTTTAATACTGCCATATTTCCGACAATTTAAAGGAAATGTTTAGGGCTAAAAAGGACAATCCACGGATTGTCGCGAAGGTTCAAATGTGATTATCTGTAAAAAATATTACTGATAAAACTCATTGAAGTTCAGTTAATTCCATCACTTTGAGCAAATTTTATTTTTATCTTATGAGAAAAGTTTGTAATTTTGCGGTAGTTTACGGTTCGGATGACTTCTGCGAAGACCTGAAGGCATGTTTTCGGCAAAAGTACCCCGAACAATAACACATCTTATTCGGAATATTTCACGATGTCTATCGGAAACCGGAGAGTCATATCTCGGACCGTGGACTGACGTGAAATTTTTTTTACCATATAAGATGAAACATTTTTTCCCCCGAATCTTCGGGACCACCGCATTGATTATCGGTTTGGCCGGATGTGTTGACAATAAGTACGATATCGACAATGCCAACACATTGACCCATATTCCCGTCAAAAACCTTGTCGTGCCCCTGAACCTCGAGAAAATCTATCTCGACAGTATCGTTGACCTCACCGACGGGACCAACATAGAGAAATATAAAGACAGTGCCACGGGCGAAGAATACTATGCCCTGACAGAAAAGGGCAGTGTCGACTCCCAGGACATCTCGCTCGACCCCCTTCACCTGGAGAAGGGTCAGATCGCATCATCGGCACTTTCTCTGGAGACCGCATCCGGAACCGTCTCGGGTAATCAGGGCACAAATGTCACCATATCTCTGTCAAAGAATCTGGAAGAGTACACATACATGGCCAAAGATGTTGACAGCGCAGTGGAAAATGTCGAGGTGCTCCAGTCTCAAAACAAAGTTGACTGCTCGATGTCCATATCGTTGCCTTCATCGCTCGACATAGCCGAGGCCTCTGTCGAAAACCTCAACCTGCAGTTCCCCAAGGGCCTGTATGCCGCCGACGGCAAGACCCCCGCGAAGTCGAATGTCGGAAAATATGACCCCAAGACCGGTATCCTCAGTGTCACGCATGAGAAATTCCCCGCTTCGCGTAAACTGGATTTCATCGTCTCGTACGAGAAGATTACAGTTCCCGCCACGGAGCAGAAACCTTCGGCCACAAGGCAGCTGAAGTTCACTGGGAAAATGGGTCTCGCCGAAGTCGACGGTTCTGCCGGCAAGCTCAACCTCTCGATGAAGTCCCGCGCGTCGCTTCCTGACCGCGTTCAGCTTCAAACCAACTATAACCTCCCGCAGTTCGACGTGAAGACATTCTCAGGGGGACTGGGATATACCGTAAAGAACTCGCGTATCGAACCCATGTCGCTTGACAATCTCCCGGACTTCCTGAAGGACCCTCTGACAAACATCCTCCTTTCAGATCCCCAGTTCTATCTCTCTATAGAAAACCCGACGGCCCCCTATGGCACCATAGGCAAGACAAATGTAGAGATGACCTCGTACTTTCTCAATGACGAGGATGAGGAATTGAAAGAGGCCTTCTCTTCAGAAAGTATAACGTTCACCATCAATGCCGAACCTAACACCAACCTCGTACTCACACCGACCGGCAGTGTCAAGAACCCCCTTCCTGAATTTGCCGAAGCGCTCGAACAGGTGAAGTATCCCGAGCTTAAGAACCTCCTCTCCGGTGCGGACAACTCCGATGTCGTAGGCCTTCCCTCCATGATCGACGTCTCTTTCGGCGATCCCAAAATTGTCGGAACGGCAGAAGACTTCCCCGTAGGTGAGAGCATCGGAAAGATTGTAGGCAACTATGAGTTCTTCGCACCCCTGGCGTTCGACGCAAGTTCTGACATTGTCTATCTTGAGTCTTGTAAAATCGGAGGTGACGAGATGGACGACCTGTATGTCAGCAGCCTGTTGGTGAATGCCGACTGTGAATCGTCGTTCCCCACCAACGTCAGACTCAGCGCGCATGTCTATAACCAATATGACCGCCTGATAGGCCAGTCCAACATTGTAGAGATACCCGCCTACGAGACGCTTCCTGTCAGTCTCACCATCTTACCCGAGAACGATGCCGAAGTGATGAACGTCATTCACCATATAGACTTCAGGGCCGAACTCAAGCAGGAGAACGAAGGAGAAGGCACGCCCCTCGCTCCAGACCAGGGCCTGGTCCTCTCGACGCTGCGCTTCACTGTAGACGGTTACTATCAGAAGAAGCTGTGAGACATGTCCACAAGTTCGGATTCTTCCAATGAAGGTGATAAACAACTTCTTTGGAAAATGAAACGACTTCTGTAGAAATTGAAACGACTTCTGTAGCAAATAAGGACGATAAACAAAAAAAGGTGACACTTGCCTTCGCGGGTGTCATCTTTTTTTTGTGGGAGGGTGAGGAGTTCGCATTGCGGTGTGGTGGAGAATTTGTAAATTTGTGATATGATTCCGTTTCTGAAAGCTGTCGCGCGGGCTTATGTTACGCGCTATGAGGATTTGTCAAATTTCTGTTTCGTCTTTCCCAATAAGCGAAGCGGCACCTTCTTCCTGAAGTATCTCCGTTCAGCGAAGAAGAACGGCGGTATCGCTCCTGAGATAATGACGATTACCGATTTTGTAGCCCGTGTCGGCGACTGTGTGGTAGATAACCGCATCTCGTCACTGTTCACGCTCTATCACTGCTACTGCGCCTTGCTGCCGGCGAAAAGCCGCCCGGACTTCGACAGCTTCCGGACATGGGGCGAGACGGTGCTGAGCGACTTCAACGAGGTCGGAATGAACTGCGCCGACCCTGAGGCACTCTTCAAGAACCTGAAGGATCACCGTGAAATATCCACAGACTTCCTCACGGATGACCAGAGACGTATTATGGAAGAATACTTCGGCGTCACTCCTTATAAAAAAGATGAAGAAAGATTCTGGAATCATTTCAACACCGGCAAAGAGAAGCAACCCGACACGGAATCATCAGAAATCCGCGAAATGCCGGAAGACGCCGACCCGAAAGGAGATGGAGAAAAAGCTGCTTCCGGACAGAAGGGAAAGATTCCCTTGCGAAAACGGTTTCTGAAACTGTGGGAGACTCTCTGGCCCCTATATCAGAGTTTCCACAAAGCCTTGGAAGGGAAGGGGCTGGTCTCCTCATCCGGAGCCTACCGCGCAGCACTCGCGACGCTCGAAGAAAAGGGGAAGGATTGCCTTATATGGGACAAAATTGTCTTCGTCGGGTTCAACGCATTGACACATGTCGAGATAGACATCTTCTCAGAGCTCCGCGACATGGGAGAGATGGCGACGGGACCTCACCCCGAAGACAGCCTCGCAGACTTTATATGGGATGCGACCGGTCCGATCTTTTCCCGTACCCGGGAGGGTGATAAAAAACGTAAGAACTCCGCCACACGTTTTGTCAGTGCCAATTTGCGCCGCTTCCCCGAGCCGGAATGGGCAAGGAAGATACTTGACTCCTCCAACACAGACTCGCTCCCGCCGAAGCTCCGCGCCATAGCCTCGCCCTCTAACGTCATGCAGGCCAAGCTCGCCGCCGCCGAGGTGGAACGCATCTCCAAAGATGTTAAGAAAAAGGATATAGCGGACGCCAAGGTTGTTGTCGTACTACCCGATGAGAATATCCTCGTCCCCTTCCTCTACGCACTGCCGGATGGTGTCACGGACGTCAATCTGACCATGGGTTTCCCGATGCGTCACACTTCCATCTATACCTTCGTCACGAGGCTGAGGATGACGTTGCGCTCCTCGCGAACCAAAAAAGAGCAGGTGCTCTTCTACTATCCCGATCTGAAACTCTTCCTGGCCCATCCCGTCGTCAGGTTGCTCGCCGGAGAGAAAGCTATAGGCAAATTTATGGAGAAGGCCGAGCGGTACCATCAGGTCTTCGTCTCGCTCACCCAGCTGCGCGAGAAACTGCCCGGCCTCAGTCCAATCCTCAGAATCCCGGCGCCTGACGCACCGGCGGCCTCCGTCATCGCCTATATCGATGACGTCCTGTCTATGGTCGACAACGCACTGACCGGTATGGAAGCAGGCCTGCTGAAAAGCGGGGTGGAGGAGGACTATATCGAAGCTTTCCGTGTCGCGTTGCGTCCGCTGCGCCAGGCTCTCGAAGAAGACGGGATAGAGATGTCGAGAGACACGGCTCTCGCCATGATTCAGCGTGTAGTCGGCAACCTCCGCATACGCTTTGAGGGCGAGCCCCTGCGTGGCCTTCAGATCATGGGCCTCCTCGAAACCAGACTCCTTGACTTCGACATAGTCATCATTCCCTCGCTCAACGAGCGTATCCTCCCGATGAAGGCGCGGACACGCACCTTCATCCCCAATGCGCTACGCGCAGCATACGGACTGCCACCGTCGAACTATTCCGAAAACCTCTTCTCCTATTACTTCTACCGACTGATCTCGCGTGCGCGTGAGGTAGTCATGCTCTATGACGCCCGCTCCGGCAGCGGTCTGCGAAGCGGCGGTGCGTCGAGATATATCCATCAGCTTGAACACCTCTTCGCCCCCGACTCTCTCGAGCAGACAGAGGCCACTTTCCGGCTCAGTGACTCCGGCACAACCCTTGAGCCCATCGAGAAGACACCCGAGGTTAAAAAGGTGCTCAATGAATATATCTACAATCCCGAGGCCAAGGACCCTCTGAAGGGAAAGGTCCTGTCGGCCACAGGCATAAACGATTATTGCAAATGTGAGAAGTACTTCTTCTTCAAATACATAGTAAAGATTCCGGATACCCGAGAGTCGACCATTCATGTAGACAATATCCAGCTCGGCAACTTGGTTCACAATGTCATGGAGTGCCTTTACTCACCCGAAGCGAACGGCAACGGGAGTCCCCTCAAGGTGGATGTGGCTTTCATAGACAGGTTGCTCTCTGAAGAGGATACCGAAATTCTGCGCCTGGCTACAAAGTCCATGTTCAGTGAGTTCGAGTTTCTGAGCAAGGGAAACGGGCTGCTCCCGCCGGACTATGAGATAGTCAGGGACACCGTTGTCAGGATGGTGCGCGGGATATTGATGAATGACCGCCGCATCGCCATGGAGTCGCGCACAGGGTATCTCATCATTCTGGGCTGCGAGACGAAGGGAGTGAAGATACTCCGCACACCAGAAGGACGCGAGGTCAAGTTCAGATATGCCATAGACCGCGCCGATGTGGTCGACGGTCAGTTCAGGATTGTGGACTATAAGACCGGCGCCATCCATGCCAAGGGACGCGACTTCGATGAGATGTTTCAAGGCAACTCCGTGGGGCTCACCAACTTCCTTCAGCTGATGGCATACGCCTCCATAGCGCGCGACATCTGGCCCGAAGCGACGAAAAACGGAGTGGCGATGGTGCTCTATCAAGTGACGGAAATGAGCCGTGAGCACAAGAAAGACGCAGCCTCGGCCATGGTGAAGCCGAGGCTGGTAGAGAAAGACCCACAGAGCGGAGAGGAGACCGAGCGGACCTTTGAGAGTGACGAGGTTGTGGTGCTGAAGCGTAAGCTCGGCAACCGAAGGTCTGAAGAATCTGTCGAGGAGGGACCGGAGTATCGCGAGGACTTCGACTATATGTTAGGCCAAAAGATAGACACCCTGTTTGACAATCCGGTTTTCGAGCCGACCGAGAACTCTCAGCTTTGCGAGAACTGTCCCTACGCTCCGTTCTGCCTACGATAACCGGTCGTTACTTGCCGTTGAAGTGGGTCATGGCGAACGACGCTCCGGAGAGGCAGAAGGCCTTGACGGCTTCGGCCGCCGTTTCGAGCCGTTCCGGGAGAAGTTTCTGCTCCTCGGGGGGAAACTTGCCGAGGACGAAGTCAATCTGGGCACCGTGAGCGAAATCATTGCCGACACCGAACTTAAGACGCGCGTAATTCTGGTTGCCCAACTCCGAGGTTATGTTCTTCAGACCGTTGTGGCCTGCCGGAGAACCAGAGGTGCGCAGACGCAGGGTGCCGAACGGGAGCGAGAGGTCGTCGACGAGTATGAGGAGGTTTTCCAGAGGAAGGTTTTCCTTGTTCATCCAGTAGCGCACGGCCACGCCGCTGAGGTTCATGAAGGTAGAGGGTTTGAGCACAAGAAGCTCGCAGTTCTTTACGCGGACCTTAGCCATCTCTCCATACCGGCATGAGGACCATTGACCGCCGCAGTCCGAGACAAGGCGGTCAGCTATCATGAAACCGATATTGTGTCGCGTGCCGACATATTCGGCCCCGATGTTGCCGAGACCGACTATAAGGAATTTTTTCATGTCGCTGTCATTTTGTTTAACCGGCTCCCTGTATCCTAAGGAAGCGAGCCGTTTCAGAAAACTTTTGAACATTGTTTTGAGGGGAAGAGGTGGAGTGAATCAATAGGAATAAGAGGGAGGAGAGGAAGTGAGTCAAAGAAGAGGGGAAGCGGGAGGCAATCAATAAAAAATGGCGGAACCGGGGTTCCGCCATTTGTATTTCTCTTCGAGTATATCACTCTGCCTTTGCGGCTGCACCACGAGCTGCACGGGTCAGCTGAACGGCGCAGACAACAGCGTTCTTGGCGTTCATCAGTTCGAGACCTTCGAAGTGGAGGTCGCCTACTGCGAGGCTCTTGCCGAGGCCGAGGTTGTCAACGTTGACGATGAGGCGCTCGGGGATTTCGGTATAGGGAGCTTTCACTTTCAGCTTACGCATTGAGAGCTGGAGCTTACCGCCGGCCTTCACACCTTCTGCGTGACCTTCGATCTTGACGGGCACCTCCATCACAACCGGCTTGTCGGGGAACACCTCGAGGAAGTCGATGTGGAGAACGTTGTCCTTCACGGGGTGGAACTGGAGGTCTTTCATCACAGCCTTGCGGTTCTCGCCGTTGATTTCAAGGTCGATGGCGAAGATGTCGGGGGTGTAGATGAGTTTGCGAACGTCATCGGCATTGACGGTGATGTCAGTGGTGATGAGACCGCGCTTGGCGTCGATGGCAACTACCTTTTCGCCCTTCTTCAGCTCTCCGGTATAGGGGAGGTCAACGTGTTTTCCACCATTGAGGACTGCGGGGATCTTGCCCTCTTTGCGAACGGCCTTCACGGCCTTCTTGCCGAGATCTTCGCGAGCTTCGGCCTTGAGTTCAAAAGATTTCATTTGTCGTTTAAGTTTTTTGTGTTACTCAAAATATAAGTTCCTTCTTATGGACCAGGTTCTAATCCGTCCCGTTGAAGAAACATTAAATTTCCCATCACACGAGCAGGAGCCTGCACGAGACTCCCGAAGTATGAGATTTCGGGTTTCACCGGTGGGTGAGGTCCCAAATCGGCTGCAAAATTACTAATTTCCTCTGAATTACGCAAATCTTCAAGTGCTTTAGTCTCTGGTTTCAAAAATCGGGACTGCACGGCCGACTCTTTTTTGCGCCGGAAGCAGTCCCGACTCTAAAAAATGTCGGAAATGATGTTATAAAAATATGTTGTATAACATAAAATGAATAATTTTACGTTAATGAATATAGTTCAGATATACCGGACCCTCTCTCGATCCACAATCAAAAAATAAGTAGTTCTTAAAAATTAATGAGCATATAAAACTTACTTATCGCTTAGTCA
>CAZUAK010000004.1:37400-39225 GCA_964618395.1 uncultured Sangeribacter sp. | reverse complement strand
AACCTTATAGCCGCCATTGGCCGCCGCGGCGAACTCGGACGCGACGGCGACATGATCTGGCACATCTCCGAGGACCTCAAGCGTTTCAGACGCCTGACCACTGGCCATACCGTCATCATGGGGCGGCGCACCTGGGAGTCCCTCCCGAAGGGGGCGCTACCGGACCGCCGCAACATCGTCGTGACCACAAACCCCCGTTTCTCCGCGCCGGGCGCGGAAAGGGCCGGCTCTATCGCCGAGGCGGTGCGCATGGCTGCTGACGATGATGAGATTTTCATCATCGGCGGTGGCTCTGTCTATGAACAGACCCTTCCTGCCGCCGAACGTCTCTACCTGACCCAGATAGAGGGGGAGGCGGAAGATGCCGACACGTTCTTCCCGGCTGTCGACCCCGGCGAGTGGGAGATTGAGGAGATGAGCGACGAGGCCCGCTCTAAGGATGGAGTCCCCTACCGTTTCATAACCCTCCGCAAGCCCCAAGGTTGAAGTCTCAATGATGAAATCCCAATGATGAAGATAGCGGTTGTCTGCAAGTCCGACCTGCGCGGCGGTGCGGCTGTCGTCAGCTACCGCCTGATGAAAGCCCTGCGTGAGCAGGGGGCCGACGCACGCATGGTCGTTTGCGAGAAGCTCTCCAACGACCCCGATGTGATACCCGCCGGGGGCTTTCTTGACATCAAGCGCCCTTTCGTCACGGAGCGGCTGCGCGTCGTTGCGGCCAATTCATGGTCTCACAAGAACCTGTGGCAGATTGACCCGGCGACAGACGGTCTCCCTCTGGCCGACCATCCGTGGATAAAACGTGCCGACGCGGTCATCCTCAACTGGGTCAACCAGGGTATGCTCTCGACAAAGGGTCTTGAGAAGCTGCTCGCACTCGGCAAGCCGGTCGTCTGGACGATGCACGACAAGTGGAACATGACGGCCCTTTGTCACCATTCGGGCGAGTGCTCGGGCTTCACGCGCCATTGCGAGAACTGTCCATTGCTCCCTGCGGGACGCAAGGCTGAGGATTTCGTGCGCGACGCCTGGCTGCGCAAGCACCGCGCCTACCGTCATGAGAACCTCCGGTTCGTGGCGGTCAGCTCATGGCTGGCCGAGGAGGCCCGCCGGTCCACCCTTCTCGCCGGCTCTCCGGTGACTGTCATCCCGAACGCCTTCCCGGTAGAGGACTGGCGTTGTGACCGCCCGCGCGACGGCAAGGACATCGTAGCTTTCGGAGCGGCACGTCTCGACGACCCGGTTAAGGGTCTCCCCCTGTTGGAGCAATCCCTCGCCGAGTTCGTGACCCTCTTCCCCGAAAAGGCAGCGACCACGGAGCTTCGCCTCTTCGGCAACCTCAAGGACCCGCACGCCCTCGACGGCTTGAAGTCCCTCCCCCTCAAGGTCAACTACCAAGGCCCGCTGTCATCTGAGGGTGTCCGCGACCTTCTCGAACGCTCGAAAGCCGTTCTCTCGACCTCCCTATACGAAACCCTCCCGACGACCCTCATCGAGGGTCAGGCGGCCGGGGCGTTCCCCGTCAGCTTTGACCGCGGTGGCCAGCGCGACATCATCGACCACGCCCAAAACGGCTACCTCGTCCCCTTCGGCGACACTGACTCCTTCGCCCGCTCCCTCGCCGCCGCCCTCGACCGCTGGACGCCCGCCCTCGCCCTCGCCCTACACACCGACACCCGCATCCGCTTCGCCGCCCCCGCCATCGCCCGCGCCTACCTCTCCCTCCTCACCCCCAACCCCATCCCTAAGCCTAAGCCTATCACCTTCGACAAACCCGTTTCACGGTAAAGGTCACAGCGTTTAGCCTCTCCCGCGATACAGGTTT
>CAZUAK010000004.1:0-37300 GCA_964618395.1 uncultured Sangeribacter sp. | reverse complement strand
TTTCCGAAACATTGTTCCGAAAGTCCTTTTTTGAAGGAATTTCGGATTTTTTTGCCGAAAAATTTGGTTGTGTCAAAAATACACACTAATTTTGCGTCAAAATAACACAAACAACACTCCGAAAACAAAAAATCTAATTCAACGCTATGTTTACCTATAAGTATCCACACCCGGCTGTCACCACCGACAGTGTCGTCTTTGGATTCGACGGCAAGATACTGCACGTGCTGCTTATCAAGCGCAAGATCGATCCGTTCAAGGGTAGCTGGGCACTGCCGGGTGGCTTCATGAAGATGGACGAGACGTTAGGCGAGTGCGCACGGCGCGAGCTGCGCGAGGAGACCGGCGTCCACCTCTCCTGGCTGAAGCAGTTCCACGCGTTCAGCGGTGTCGGCCGCGACCCCCGCGAGCGCGTCGTCAGCGTCGGATACTGGGCGCTGGTACGCCAGTCAGACTATCGTCTCATAGCCGGCGACGATGCGGCCGAGGCCCGTTGGTTCCCGCTGGAGAACCTCCCGGAACTCGCTTTTGACCACGCCTATATAATAGAGCAGGCGCGAAAGCATATCCGCGAGGAGATACGTCTCCGCCCGATTGCCTTCAAGCTTCTCGACAAGGTCTTCACGATGCCGGAGCTACAGCGCGTATGGGAGGCTATCTCGGGTCAGAACTTCGACCGCCGCAATTTCTCCCGAAAGATACTCGCAACCGGCAAGGTCAAGACTGTCGAAGACGAGTGGGAAGAAGAGGAAATTCAGCCCAAAGCAGCTCCGCAAAAGCCGAAGTCTTTCATGGAGACGCTGAAGGAAAGCCTGTTCAAACCTAAGGTCAAGACAACTAACGAGGGCTGCGCCGCTCCGAGCTCCATGGCCTCACCCTCCGGAAGCACGGCAGCTGACAACTTGTTTCAGCCCAAGATTCAGACCGTCAACGAAGACCGCTGCTGCGAGCCCGAGCCGCCTAACCTTTTCAAGCCCAAAATCAAAACCGTCAACGCAGACCAAAACCAACGCTCACGCCGAAACCTGACCCTCGATGAGTCCGAGGACCTCTGGGACCCGGATTCAAACCCGTTCAACATCTGAGCCTCGGGGCCACGAGCTGCCCCCGACCGCACACACCACCAAAACAAAAAACATTCAACAAAAAACACCAAAACATTCAACATTCTCAACATTATGGAAAACATCAAGACCAACATCCACAACCTCATCATCCTCGACGAAAGCGGCTCAATGTCCAGCCTCACCCAATCCACAATCGACGGCTGCAACAGCGTCATCGAGTCCATCCGCAAGTCTCAGAAGGAAAACCTCGACACCCAGACCCACTATCTCTCCATCTATCTTTTCCAGAGCGACTCCACGGTGCCCTCACGCTACATCATCAAGGACCGGCCCATCGGGGAAGTTGGGCTCGTGACCAAGGAAAACTATCAACCCTGGGGATGCACTCCTCTGTACGATGCCATAGGGGCAACGCTCTGTGACCTGCACGCAACCACGGCCAAAGAAAAACTCGCGCTGGGGTCCGTCACCATCATAACCGACGGCATGGAGAACAGCTCCCAGCACTACACTTATGGTGAGGTGGTCAAGATGATTAACGCACTCAAGGAAGAGGGGTGGAACTTCAACTTCATCGGCGCCAACATAGACGCGATGAAGACCGCCGCCCGCTTCGGCATCGACAACGCAATGCAGTGGGAGGCCACCAGAGCAGGGACCGCCCGCATGTTTGACACCCTCAACGAGTCGCGCGACAAGTGGTCGCAGATCAAGGCCAAGGAAATCCATGAGCTCAGAAACATGGCCAGAGAAGCGCCGATGGCCAGTGAAGACATAGAGCTTGAATACCGGAAGAGAAGCAAGGCCTCCTCAAAGGGCTTCTTCAAGAAGTAAGTCGTAGCTCCGAAACACCGGACCCTCCCCCACAACGCACCGGACCCCCGGAACCCACCTCTCCTTCCCCACAACGCACAGGACCGATTTGATTCCGGTCTGTCAGCCACCGTAAAAGCGCCTGTCCTTGAAGAAGCGCTTACTGAAGCTGACAGACCGGAATTTGGTTTGTTCCTCCTGATCCCTCCTGGTCCCTCCTGGTCCCTCCCGATTCCTCCACCCCACGCGGTCGCGGCAGGCCGCGACCCCACAATCGGCTGGTTCATTCCGTCGCGGCCCGATTCCTCCTCCTTTTCGACTAAAAAACTATGTTTTACAACATAGTTTTTAATCTATGTTGAGAATTTTTTCTAATTTTGTATCAGATTTGGCATAAAAAGTAACATCCGTGTCACCGCGGCCATTCTCAGGGGCTGCCCCGCGGAACCTCCCTCCGCTTTTTATCCGTCAGAAAAAGGTAAGTACAAAAATCAACGTAACCATAATAAATTCAACTCCTACCGATTATGAAAAGATTCTCTCGAATCTTGGCTGTGGGTGCCTTGGCACTCGCGGGTGTTTCGTCTCTGTCGGCCGCGTCTTTTGTCGGTGACCGTGTCGACTTCCGTGATGAGACGATATACTTCGCCATGACGACAAGATTCTATGACGGTGACCCCAAGAACAACGTCTGTGGCTGGGATCGCCAGAACGTGCAGATCGCCAACAACGACCCGGACTGGCGCGGCGATTTCAAGGGCCTTATCGAAAAGCTCGACTACATCAAGGCGCTCGGCTTCACCGCCGTGTGGATCACACCGGTCGTACAGAACGCCTCGGGCACTGACTTCCATGGCTATCATGCGATGGACTTCTCGCGCGTCGACCTCCGATATGAGAGCCGCAAGGCCTGGGGCTCGTCTGAAGACGTCACCTTCCAGAGCCTTATCGACGCCGCCCACGCGCGCGGAATGAAGATTATCCTCGACATTGTCCTCAACCATACGGGCAACTTCGGCGAGGACCATTTCGCTCACCTCTTCGACCGTTCGCAGAACATCAAGAACCAGGCAAAGGTCGAGGCCTCGCTTATCCCTGACAACGAGAAACTCGGCGGACAGTCTTACTGGAAGCTCGACCCCAACACCCAGCAGTATCCCACCCGCTTCAAGTATCTGAAGAACACCGGTGGCCAGAACCTCGACAACCACAACTACTGGCATCACCTCGCCACAAACTGGAACTGGGACTATCCCAGCCGCTGGTGGGGACAGATTGCCGGTGACTGCGTGGACCTCAACACAGAGAACCCCGCCGTCAGCGAGTATCTCGTGAAGTGCTACGGCAAGTTCATCGAGATGGGCGTCGACGGTTTCCGTATCGACACCACGGGCCACATCTCGCGCCTGACCTTCAACACCTCGTTCATCCCGCAGTTCCTCGAAATCGCTGAGAAGAACAAGGACAAACGCCTCAACGGCTGTCCCTTCTTCATGTTCGGCGAGTGCTGCGCCCGCTTCAGCGACGTCACCTATCGCGACCAGCCAAACCTCTCCAGCTACTTCTACACCTGGAAGAGCCCGCAGGCCAGCATGAACGCCTGGAACTATGACGCCTCCTACTGGGACAACGTCGTCATCCTCGAAGGCAATGACGCCAGCTACGGAAACATGCTCCTCTGCGAGGCGGAGCCCTCCGTGAAGCAGGAGTCACAGAACGCCTTCCTCAAGAACGGCTCGTGGCACCAGCCCGACTATTCGCAGTATTCCGGGTTCTCGATCATCGACTTCCCGATGCACTACAACTTCAACAACGCCGACGCGGCCGTGAACGTGGCCAAGAGCGGCGACAAGTACTATAACGACGCGACCTACAACGTTGTCTACGTCGACTCTCACGACTACTGCCCCGGCCCGAACGACGGCACCCGCTTCAACGGCGGCACCGAGCAGTGGGCCGAGAACCTCTCGCTGATGTTCACCTTCCGCGGCATCCCCTGTATCTACTACGGCTCTGAGGTTGAGTTCCAGAAAGGCAAGAAGGTAGACGCCGGCGGCACAGACATGCCCGTGAAGGATTCGGGCCGCGCATACTTCGGCCACTATCTCGAGGGCTCGGTAAACACCTCTGACTTCGGTGTCTACTCCGGCGCGACGGGCAACATGGCCAAGACCCTCAACGGCGACCTCTCACAGCATATCATCCGTCTGAACCAGATCCGCGCTGCCGTGCCGGCGCTTCGCCGCGGCCAGTACTCGTTCGACGGCTGCTCGGCCAACGGCGGCCACGCCTTCAAGCGTGCGACAGCCGACTCTTACGCACTCGTTGCCCTCAACGGCGGCGCAACCTTCACCGGCGTTCCGGCTGGTACATACGTTGATGTCGTGACCGGCACCTCCTATACCGCCAACGGCGGCAAGATCACCGTCGACGCTCCCCGCAACAAGGGTCAGCTCCGCGTCCTCGTGAAGGACTGGAAGGGTGGCAAGATCGGCGAGGACGGCAAGTTCATCTATAACACTTCGGCCGTGGCTCACGGCGGCAGCGTAAGCTTCACCGACCCCGGCACTACCGAGTACTACACCAAGGACGACGCCGAGGACAACGCGGCCCTCACCCTCTCGCCCAACGGCGGCTCGTTCAAGACCGAGACCCTGACCGTTACGGCCACCCTCAACTCTACCGCCGTTTCGGGCTGGTATAAGGTTGGCTCTGCCGCCCAGGTGACCCTCACTCCCGGAACCCCCTCTACCTTCACCATCGGACGTGACCTCCAGTATGGCCAGAGCGTGACCGTGACCTGGGGCGTTAAGGATGCTTCCGGTGCTTCGTTCGAGGGTTCTGCGACCTACAAGAAGGTTGACCCCAACGCTACAATCACCGTCTATGTCACCGCCCCCTCCGCTCCCTATCTCTACGCCTGGGGCGACAGCGACGGCAAGAAGGTTGAACCCTGCGGCTCGTGGCCGGGTACTCAGCTGAGCACCACCGCCTCGGTTGACGGCAAGAATTTCTACTACTACACCTTCGACGACCTGGACGCCGTGAACATCATCTTCAACAACAACGGCAGCCAGACGGGCGACATCTCAGGCATCACCGAGGATACCTATTTCGAATACGACGGTGGCTCAAGCGCGAAGAAAATTGACGTGAACACCACCCAGGAGCCGCGCGTGCGCTTCTCGCCCAACGGCGGAAACTTCACCGGCACCCTCGACGTGAACGTGTCTTACTCCAACGCGCAGAGCGCTTGGTATAAGATCGGAAACGGGAACCAGATAAACATCCCAGCCACCGGCGCAACCTTCACCCTCGGCGCGAACATGGCCGACGGCGAGACCGTGACCGTAACCTGGAGCGCGACCTCCGGAAGCGTGACCAAGACCGGTTCTGTGACCTTCACCAAGATGGAACAGAATCCCGAGCAGGGCATGACCATCTTCTATGACAACGTGGTGACCAACTGGGGCACCGTCAAGGTACACTACTGGGGCGCGGAAGAGTCTTCATGGCCCGGCGTGGACATGACCCGCGTGACCTCGTCGGCATACGCCAACCTCTGGTCTTACACCCTGCCCGACGGCATCACCGGCGTGGTGTTCAACAACGGCAACGGTGACCAGACAAACGACGTCACTGAGCTGAAGCACAACGCCATCTACAAAGGCACGGGCAACCGCAACTTCGAGATCTCGGGCGTATACACCGGTATCTCGTTTGTAGAGGACGACGCCGACGCACCCATCGAGTTCTACAACCTCCAGGGCGTGAAGGTTGAGAATCCCTCGGCCGGCTACTACATCATGCGCCAGGGCCACAAGGTATCAAAGGTACTCGTGCGCTAACATTCCACACCCACCCATACCTCAAGGAGGTGTGTCAGGCCCACAGGCCCGACACACCTCCTTCTCTTTTGAAACATCTTTTGAAACTGTTTGAAAAGGGGGTTGAAAACGATTTATTTATGTTTGCAGATACGCGAATTTCCTTATTACACAAATCTTTCGTAATTTTGTAGCCGAATATCGAAGATCTTTCCTCTCTTTTATATACGGTTCACTATGGAAGCAAATCCCTCGGGCCGGCAGCAGGCCACACTCACTCAGACAGATTTCAAGTTCGACAACCAGCGTTCACTCTATCACGGAAAGGTGCGCGACGTCTATGACATCGATGACCGACTGATGGTCATGGTCGCCACAGACCGCATCTCGGCGTTCGACGTCATCCTCCCCAAGGGCATCCCCTTCAAGGGTCAGGTGCTCAACCAGATAGCGGAGTACTTCCTCGACGCCACCTCTGACATCGTCCCCAACTGGAAGCTCGCCGTCCCCGACCCGATGGTCACCATCGGCATCAAGTGCGAGCCGCTTAAGATAGAGATGATTGTCCGCGGATACCTGGCCGGAAGCGCATGGCGCGAGTACAAGGCCGGAGCACGCGAAATCTGCGGCGTGAAACTCCCCGACGGGCTGCGCGAGAACGAGAAACTCCCCCACCCCATCCTCACCCCGACGACCAAGGCCGACGAGGGTCATGACGAAAACATCTCGCGCGAGGAAATCATCGCACGCGGCATCGTCCCCGAGGAGGTCTACAAGCAGGTTGAGGAGTATGCCCTGGCCCTCTTCAAGCGCGGTCAGGAGATGGCCGCCGAGCGTGGCCTCATCCTCGTCGACACGAAATATGAGTTCGGCCTCCACGACGGCAAAGTCATCCTCATCGACGAAATCCACACCCCCGACTCCTCGCGCTACTTCTATGCCGACGGCTATGAGGAGCGTTTCGAGAAGGGCGAGGAACAGCGCCAGCTCTCAAAGGAGTTTGTCCGCCAGTGGCTCATCGCCAACGGCTTCATGGGCCGCGCGGGCGAGAAGGTGCCGGAGATGACTCCGGAATACTGTGACGAGGTCTCCGAACGCTACATCGAGCTTTACGAGCACATCACCGGCCGGAAGTTCGAAAGGGCCGTCTCGGACAACCTTCCCCACAGGCTCGAGACCAACATCGCGAACGCTTTGAAAGATATGTAAATTTATCACCCGGTGTGTCGGAAACATGAGCTTCCGATACGCCGGTTTTTGATTTCCAAACTCGCCTCATCCCGAATGAACCTCTATATTCACGGTGCGCGCCACTATGAGGACGGCCGTCCGATAGACGTCATCATTGCCGACGGCAGGACCGCGGCAGTGGCCTCGTCGCTCCCCGTCCCCCAGGGTGCGCAGGTTATCGAGGCCAACGGCCTCACCCTTATTCCGGGCCTTGTAGACCTCCATGTCCACTTCCGCGAGCCGGGCTTCGGATACAAGGAGACCATCCGCACCGGCTCGGAGGCCGCCGCGCGCGGTGGCTTCACGACCGTCTGCACGATGCCCAACGTCAATCCCGTCCCGGACTCTGACGAGTCTCTCGCTGTCCAGGAAGGCATCATAGCCAGCGATGCCGTCATCGACGTGCGCCCCTACGCCTCCATCACCCGCAAGCGCCTCGGCGAGGAGCTGGTGGACTATCAGGCCCTGGCGCCGCGCGTCGCCGGATTCTCTGACGACGGGACAGGCGTCCAGTCTGACGAGGTGATGCGCCGCGCTATGGAGGCCATCGCCCCGACGGGCAAGATACTCGCGGCCCACTGTGAGGTGGAGGTCCTGCTCAACAAGGGCTATATCCACGACGGCGGGTATGCCGCCGCACACGGCCACCGGGGGATATGCAGCGAGAGCGAGTGGAGGGAGGTAGAGCGTGACGTGCGTATGGCCGAGGAGACGGGATGCCGCCTCCATATCTGCCACGTCTCTACAAAGGAGAGCGTCGACATCGTGCGCGAGGCCAAGAAGCGGGGCGTGAAGGTCACCTGCGAGACCGGCCCGCATTATCTGCGCTTCACCGACGCGGACCTCAAGGAGGAGGGTCGGTTCAAGATGAATCCGCCCATCCGATCGGCCGCGGACCGCGAGGCGCTGAGAAAGGGGGTCATCGACGGGACCGTCGACGCCATCGCCACGGACCATGCCCCCCACCCGGCCGAGGAGAAGGCCAAGGGACTCGAAAAGAGCGCGATGGGAGTCGTGGGGCTGGAGACCTCTTTCGGTGCGTCATATACCGAGATGGTCGCCTCGGGACTGATGGACCTGCCGACGCTCATCCGGCGCATGTCGCTCACACCGCGCGAGCTGCTCGGTATACCAGACCCGTTCGAGGCGGGTGCGCCGGCCGACTTCGCGCTGGTAGACCTCAACCGGAAATGGGTCGTTGACCCCGCGCAATTCGCCTCAAAAGGCAAGTCCACACCCTTCGAGGGTCTTGAGCTGCAGGGCGACGTGGTGATGACCATCCACAACGGGCAGATCGTATACCGCGCCGAGTAGGAACATCGCGTGGTCATGACCATCCACAACGGAAGCATCGTCTACCGCCGTCCGTAGGGACATCGCGTGCGATGTCAACCTGTAGGGACATCGCGTGCGATGTCCGAGGCGAAAAAGCCTAATGTTTTCTCTCCGAATCAAGAGACAATATATGAAAACCATATTCAAAGTTATAGAAAACACACGTGTCGCGGCGAAGACCTACCGTATGGTCCTCGAGGGCGACACGTCTCACATCCGCAGGCCGGGCGAGTTCGTGAACCTCGAGGTGGAGGGACATTTCCTCCGCCGGCCTATCTCTCTGTGTGACGCTTCGAACGGACGTATCGTCCTGCTCTACGACGTTGTCGGCGACGGCACGCGCGAGATGAGCGCGTGGCGCCCCGGTCATGAGGTAGACACACTGACCGGGCTGGGGAACGGCTTCAACCCCGACTGTCAGGCCGAACGGCCGCTGCTCCTGGGCGGCGGAATCGGTGTCGCCCCGCTGCTGCTGCTCGCACGCTTCCTCGTCGCTGCGGGGAAGAGCCCAATCGCTGTCTTGGGCTTCAACAAGGCCGAGGACATCGTGCTCACCGAGGAGCTGAAGCTCGCCGGGGCGGAGGTTTATGTCGCCACTGCCGACGGCTCGGCGGGGACGAAGGGTTTCGTGACAGACGCTATCCGCGAGCACTGTCTCCCGACAGAGTATTTTTACGCCTGCGGGCCCATTCCGATGCTGCGCGCACTCGCCACGGGGATGGAGTGTCCCGGCGAGCTGAGCCTCGACGAGAGGATGGCCTGCGGCTTCGGCGTCTGCATGTGCTGCTCAATAAAGACCCGCTCCGGCGCGAAACGCATCTGCAAGGACGGTCCGGTCTTCGCCAAAGATGAACTGATTTTTGAATAACCACCAGGTCCCTACGGCCCTCGGGAAACAAATCCCCGGAGGGCTGACGGACCAACCATATAATCTCAGATGAAAGAATACGACCTCAGCGTCGAACTGAGCGGCGTCAAGCTCGACAACCCCGTCATACCGGCCAGCGGATGTTTCGGCTACGGTTACGGCATGGCGGAATATTATGACATCAACTGCCTCGGCTCGATTTCGTTCAAGGGGACGACGCGCGAGCCGCGCTTCGGAAACCCGCTGCCGCGTGTGGCGGAGTGTCCCGCGGGCATGATAAACTCCGTCGGGCTCCAGAACCCCGGCATACATGCCGTCATCTCCGAGGAACTCCCCAAGATGAGGGGCGCCTTCCATAAACCCATAATCGCCAATATCTCCGGGTTCTCTATCGACGAGTACGTTGAGTGTTGCGAGCTGATTGACAAGGAGGAGCAGGTGGCCATCATCGAGCTGAACGTCAGCTGCCCCAACGTTCACGGAGGCGGCATGAGCTTCGGGACATCGTGCGACTCTGTCGCCGAGGTGACCCGCGAGGTGAAGAAGGTGACGACGAAGCCCCTGTATGTCAAGCTCACCCCGAACGTGACCGACATCGTGGCCATTGCCAAGTCAGCCGAGGAGGCGGGCGCAGACGGCCTCTGCCTGATAAACACCATGCTCGGTATGCGCATAGACGTGAAGACACGTCGCCCGGTCATCGCCAACGTCATGGGCGGATTCTCCGGACCGGCGGTCTTCCCCGTGGCCGTGCGCATGGTCTATCAGGTTGCGCACGCCTGCTCGATTCCGGTCATGGGCTGCGGCGGCGTGACCTCAGCCCGCGACGTCATAGAGATGATGATGGCCGGCGCCACAGCCGTACAGGTCGGCGCCGAGAACCTCCGCAACCCCTATGCCTGCCGTGACATCATTCAAGACCTTCCCCACGAGATGGACCGTCTCGGCCTGACCCACCTCCGAGACCTGAAGATCTGACCCCCAAGACTCTAAGGTTCTCTCATAGTTCAGTGACGCGAGCGAAGCTCGTGTGCCGATGACCTTAGAAACCCAAAAACCCTAAAAACCCTACCTCCAAAAATATGCGAGACGTTATCATAGCCTGTGACTTCCCCAACGCCGAGGAGACCCTCCGCTTCCTCGACAAGTTCAAAGACGAAGAGCGCAAGCCCTTCGTAAAAATCGGCATGGAACTCTACTACGGTGCCGGCAACGAAATCGTCCGCGAGCTCAAGCGCCGCGGCCACAAGATCTTCCTCGACCTCAAGCTCCATGACATCCCCAACACCGTCAAGAAAGCCATGAGGGTCCTCTCCAACCTCGACGTCGACATGACCAACGTACACGCCGGCGGAGGCGTGGCGATGATGCGCGCGGCCCTCGAAGGACTGACGCGCGAGGACGGCTCGCGTCCGCGACTCATCGCCGTCACCCAGCTGACCTCGACCTCGCCCGAGGCCTTGAAGAACGAGCTGCTCATCGACACACCCATGAACGAGACCATCGCCACCTACGCACGCAACGCCAAGGAGGCCGGGCTCGACGGCGTTGTCTGCTCCCCGCTCGAGGGTGCGCTGGTCAAGGAGGCCTGCGGCACCGACTTCATGACCGTCACGCCCGGCATCCGCTTCGCCGACGCCGCCGCTGACGACCAGGTACGCATCACCACCCCCGCCCGCGCCCGCGAAATCGGCTCCGACTTCATCGTAGTAGGCCGACCGATAACCGCCGCCGAAGACCCCGTAGCCGCCTACCGCCGCTGCCTCGCCGAGTTCGCCGGTGTCTGACCCCCGAAGGCCCCCCAAAGCGCCCCAAGGCCCCCCGAAGGCCCCGAAGGTGCCCGCATAGTTCAGTGACGCGAGCGAAGCTCGTGTGCCGATAACCCTCTAAAAACCCTAAGGTCCCTAAAACCTTAAGGACCCCAAAATCCTAAGGACCCCAAACCCAAAAAAGTTAAAATCATGAACCGCAAAATAGCCGACCAGCTCCTAAAAATAAAGGCCGTTTTCCTCCGCCCCGACGAACCCTTCACCTGGGCCTCGGGCATCCAGAGCCCCATCTACTGTGACAACCGCCTCATCCTCACCTCGCCCGAGGCCCGTGACATCGTCGAGAGCGCAATAGCACGCACAATCGCCTCGAAATATCCCGAAACCGAAGTAATCATGGGCACCAGCACCGCCGGCATAGCCCACGCCGCCATCGCCGCCCACAAGCTCGGCCTCCCCATGGGATACGTCCGCGGCTCGGCCAAGGACCATGGCCGAAACAACAAGATCGAGGGCCGTCTCGAACCGGGCCAGAAGGTCGTTGTCGTCGAGGACCTCATCTCGACCGCCGGCAGCTGCATCGACGTAGTCGAGGCACTGCGCGAGGCCGGCGCAGAGGTGCTCGGTGTCGTCTCCATCTTCACCTACGGCATGCAGAAAGGCCTTGACCGCCTCGCCGAGGCAGGGGTCGAGAACACATCCCTTTCCAATCTCGACACGCTCGTAGAGGTAGCCGCCGAACAGGGCTATATCGCACCCGAAGACAAGGAAAGACTCATCCGCTTCCGCAACAACCCCTCAGACCCGTCGTGGCGTGACTGACACGATAGAATCCCCGCTCCGGGGACCCGCCCACTACATCTGAGGAGAAAAGCATAACCGAAAAACGATTGATTAAGTAGTTCTTATGAAACATCTCATAGACCCCACAGACCTCACCCGCGAGGAGACCGAAGAAATCATCGACCTCGCGCTCGACATAATCGCTGACCGCAAGAAATATGCCCACGCCTGCGACGGCAAGAAGCTGGCCACCCTCTTCTACGAGCCCTCGACGCGCACGCGCCTCAGCTTCACCGCCGCAATGATGGAGTTGGGCGGCAACGTCCTCGGATTCTCCGACGCACAGAACTCGTCGGTCAGCAAGGGCGAGACCTGCGCCGACACGACCAAGGTCATCAACTGTTTCGCCGACATCATCGCCATGCGCCACTTCGAGGAAGGGGCCGCGCTCGTCTCGGCCATGAACTCCAAGATACCGGTCATCAACGCCGGTGACGGCTCCCACGCCCATCCCACCCAGACGCTGACCGACTTGCTGACCATCAAGCGCGAGATCGGCCGCTTCGACAATATCACCATCGGATTCTGCGGCGACCTCCGCTTCGGACGCACCGTCCACAGCCTCATCAAGGCCCTGTCGCGCTATGAAGGCGTCAACGTAATCCTCATCGCCCCCGAGCAGCTCCGCCTCCCCGACTATATGAAACACGAAGTGTGCGAAGTCAACGGCATACCCTATCGCGAAGTCGACACCCTCGAAGAGGTGATGCCCGAACTCGACGTGCTCTACATGACCCGTGTCCAGAAAGAGCGCTTCCTTGACGAAGACGACTACGACCGCGTGAAGGACTGCTTCATCCTCGACGCCGAGAAGCTGAAGACGGCCAAGCCCGAGATGCGCATCCTCCACCCCCTGCCGCGCGTGAACGAAATCGCTACCGACGTAGACGCCGATCCCCGCGCCGCCTACTTCCGTCAGGTCGAGAACGGCAAATTTGTCCGCATGGCCCTCATCCTGAAGCTGCTTGAATGGGCAGACCGTCAGGACAAGCACTCGCGTCTCGTCCCCGAAGACGCCATCAGCGACGGCCACACCTGTTCCAACCGCCGTTGTATCTCCAACATGGAGACCGGCGTCCGTCCCCTCTTCCGACCCGCCACCGACACCCCCACAGCCCTCCGCTGCGTCTACTGCGAATCCAAACCCAAGTAACCGCCAAGCCCGGCCCCAACGCCCCGGCCCAATCGTTCCGCCCCAACCGGCCAGACACCGCCCGGCCCAACCAACCGGCCAGACACCGTCCGGCCCAACCAAACCGGCCAGACGATGCCCGGCCAAACCGAACCGGCCAGACACCGTCCGGCCAAACCGAACCGGCCAGCGCGCCTAAAAGAATTGATATGATGAGAGCGACCCACCAAAACAGCGGGTCGCTCTCATCATATCAAATTCATTAACATATTACTTTCTCAAGTATATCATAAGCTCCCCCTCCCCGCCATCATATTTTTTCCATCTCCCTCTTTCACTTTTCTTCCCCGCCCTCACATTTTTTCCCAATCCCTCTGTTTACCTTTTTCCTTCCCTCGGTATAAAGAGTTGACCCCCTAAAAGGGTTAGCCAAACATTTTTCACAATCTCTTACTAAGAGATTGTGAATCCGGATTGCAAAGATAGCTATTTTTCTGCAAATCAGGAACTCGAAAACGATTTTGAGGCATGAAAAATTTCATGTTTTAACAACATTTAGGAGATTTGTTTGGCTAATGGTGTTTTCTGAATTTTGTAATTAGTTGACTCATTGGCAGTCAGACATCATTACAATCTCTTAGTAAGAGATTGTGAAAAACTTAACTATCAATACATAATCTAACTCTACAGAAGACATAGTCTTCTAACATGAAATTCTCTTATTAATAGCCATTTAACAACATTTCAAATGGCAGTTGAAAACCTATATCACCGATTAGTATAGACTCATGAAAATTCCGAGATATATTATATTTGTGAGCGTCTTTGCCGTTCTCTGCATAATTTTTATATGCATAGGAAGTTGTAGGGGTAATAAAATAGAAGTCAACTCGGAACCGGTTGCGTCTTCTATTCCCACGACAAAACCGACTGTCAAGGTTTTCATTGAAAATTCCGGCAGTATGGACGGCTATATGTGTGATGGATCTCAACTTAAGGATGCCATATACGATTACATAAGTGATCTTAATCGCAGCACGGACACCACAAGTTTATATTATATCAATAGCCAAATCATCCCATATAAAGGAAACCTTAGCTCTTATATAAGAGATCTAAACCCTGAGACATTCCATAAAGCGGGCGGGAATAGAGCAAGTACTGATTTAGGCAACATTATTGCGTCAGTACTCGCATCGGTAAATAACACCACTGTTGCCATCTTAATATCGGACTGTATTTTGGATCTACCTTCAAAAGACGCCAAGAAATTCTTGACCCACTGTGAAATCAGATTGAAGGACGAAATAATCAATACGCGAAAGAGAGTACACGATTTGGGTATTGAAATTCTTAAAATGTCTTCCGATTTTGACGGTAAATATTTTTACCCGGATGGCAAAGTAGAGAACTTAAGAGGAGTCAAACGCCCCTACTACATTTGGATCTTCGGTAACAAGAATTACCTTGCTCAGCTCAACTCTGCCGTACCTCTTTCTCAATTAGAGAAACACGGACTCAAGGGTATAGTATCCTTTTCTAATCTGTCAGACGTTCCATTTGAACTGTTCAACAATAACCAAACGGGTAAAGTTGCAATACCTTCAAATGGTGCCTATCATCTCATTGCCAAGGCTGACTTCAGAACAACTCTACAACCGGATGGAGTAGTTTTAGATAAAACAAATTTCTCCTTCCATAACCCGGTGATCAGTGTAGACGGAATTTATCCCATTTCGGATAGTAAAAGTGAGTATTCTCACTACATTAAGTTCAGTATTCCGGCAACTACTCCTATTGCTCAGGAAGCCATAACTTTTAGTAAAGCCAAAATGCCCTCATGGGTTTCAGCGTCAAACGATGAGACAGGTACGAATATCCAAAAGAACCTCGATAAAACCATCGGCATCAGATACTTGATACAAGGGGTTGCAGATGCTTATAAAGACGATAAGGAATACTCTATTCTTAAGTTTAATGTAAAACACAAATAAAAAAATGGGTCAATTTTTTGGAAGTATCTATTGCTGGTTCGAAGACTTCTTCGGTCTTGAACTTGCAGACTATATGTGGGGATTGTCCTCTCCCCTCTCACCAAATAATTCCTTCATTGGCATAGGCCTAACTATGTTAGCCATTAGCCTTGCCATGGTTTTAGCCTATTATTATATAATCAATCATCCCCGGTTAAGCAACTGGTGGGGCTGGCTGATATTCTTAGCCATCAATGCCGTCATCAACTTTTTTGTCGGTTGGCAATGGGTTCTGAAAGACTACTATGATGGTAAGATGGTCACTATAGATCCGTCTACAAATCTTGCAGTACCGCTAAATATTGGTACCTCCGAAATACTTTGTTTTGGAGTCTCAAACATGATACTATCTATCCTTGCATTCATAATCTTCTCCTTCATATTCAAGTGGTGGAGTAGAAACTGTTCAAACGCACCCATCTAAAATTATGTCTAAACTATTCATATTTGGAATTGGTGGAACCGGATCGCGAGTTTTACGCTCACTCACGATGTTGTTGGCTTCAGGTGTAAAAGTCGGAGCTGATGAGATCATTCCGATCATCATAGACCCGGACACAGCAAATGCAGACCTAACTCGAACAGTCAGCCTGCTCAATAGGTATGCTGCTATCAGAGGAAAACTGCAATTCAGTGATAAAAATGAAAGTAACTTTTTCCGTACTGAAATAAAGCAGTTATTACCCAATTACTCACTCTTGATAAGAAACACTAATAATAAGAGATTTAATCAGTTTATTGGGTACGCGTCTATGGACAAGGCCAATCAGGCCATGATGAAGATGCTGTTCTCGGACAAGAACCTTCTGTCTGATATGGTTGTCGGGTTCAAAGGTAATCCGAACATCGGAAGTGTAGTGCTTAATCAGATACCTCATTCTTCGGATTTTGCTACTTTTGCAAATGACTTCAGTGCTGGTGATCGCATCTTCATCATCAGTTCAATTTTTGGTGGCACTGGTGCGAGTGGTTTTCCGCTTCTTCTAAAGACCCTCCGTACCGGTAAAAATTTCCCCAATAATAAGCTGATAAATACCGCAACGATAGGGGCCGTTACCGTTTTGCCCTATTTCAACTTAGCACAGAATGATAAGAGTGAAATCGACTCCTCCACGTTCATTTCGAAAACTAAGTCTGCGCTTGCTTATTATGAAGACAACATAATAATGAATGGTTCTGTCAACGCATTATATTATCTTGCTGATGATGTTGCGAAGACATATGAGAATCATGATGGAGGACCAGCCCAACAAAATGATGCTCATTTAATTGAGTTTCTTGCTGCTACTGCTATCGTAGACTTTTCGAATCGAGACTTCATGGGCACTGCCAATATGGAATTCGGCCTAAAGGATGGTTCAGATACCATTTCTTTCAATTCTTTTTATCAAAGAACGCGAAACATGCTCTATTATCCGATGGTCCAATTCACAATGATGGCTAATACTCTTACACATAAGTCAGATATTTATAAATCAAAATCTTTCAAAGCCAACAAGGGTAACTTCGAAGATTTCTACGATAGCAATTTCTATAGCGACCTTACTGACTTCTTCAAGAAGTATCAAGGGTGGTTGAAAGAAATGCGAGAAAACAAACGCTCTCTCCTTCTCTTTAATCCATCCTGCGGTGATAAGCCGTTCGACCTGGTCGAAGGAGTCAAACCAAAACGCATTCTGAGTAAGTTCTCTGACTATAATCTGGTCACCGACAGACTCAACTCAGCCATCAACAACTGTAAGAGCAACGGCAAAGAGAATAAATTTCTCGAAATGTTCTACCTCGCCACTCAGAAACTTGTAAAAGAAAAGCTTACCAACTAATCTGTATGTCAAAGATTTTCAGATTACATAAATCAGGCACCGAGACCTACGAAGACTGGAGTAGCAGTCCTGCCTATCCCTATAATTCCTTTAATCGAGATACGATAGAGGATCCTGACGGAGCGTCTGCGCGACATGAAATAACTTCTATCCCTTCTCCCTTCGCCAGGATAGACCTTATCAAGACTGCTTTTAAGGAAGTCAGCAAACCGAATAAAGATGGCAACATCGATTTGGACGGACAAACCATTTATCACAAGATGGTTTCCGATACGCTTGATGTAGCCGAAATCTTCTTTAATCTCGACAAGTACGCAGGCAAGGTAGAGGTAATTAAGTGGGACCCTGCGCTAATGATAAACACATTGGCACAGTCACCAACACCTGGCCATCAGTATTTGGCAGACGCGCTGAATAAATACATGGTCGCTGACGCCCAAGCCTACAACTTCAACCAACTGAAGAACATCTATCTGTTGAATTATGTGAATGGTCCGGAGCAGCTCAATATCATAGGTGCGACCTCTCCGGCTACCTTATTCTTCAGCAACGCAAATGATCTCCGTTACGTAGATGACATATTCTTTGGTCAAGACAAACCGTTTGACAGTGAATATCAACCCCTATACAAACGAGACTTTGGATTCATTAAATATCTGTTCGCCTTACGAAGCAGTATACCCACTTTTGCGGACCTGTTTCCCGAGGTAGAAGAGTATTTAACCGCTACGTTTAAAGCAATTACAGATCCAAACAAAAAGAACGATCTCAATAATGTAACCGGGCCTACTCTTGCAGATTTCGATCCCATCGTTGTAAAGGATAATCAGCAGAACGACCTTGTAGAGGTGCTTGGCTATACCCTTTACAAAAAGGCCCATAGACCAGTCTCGACAGAAAGCGATTTTGTAATCAAGTCAACTTTAAAATCGACTGACCTTCCCTTGGTGCTTCCTGTCGAAGCAGGTAACCGTTATGCCCATCTGCAATATACGACCGATAAATGGGGAAATACCAACAGAGCCGACTATCTGGAACCCGAAGCAGACTTAAGTAAACGCCAACTGCCTTTTGATGGCGCTCGTCAGCCCTATCTGACAATCAGTGATTTCCTTGAAGAAACCATTATCAAGGTTCCTCACACACTCAACACCGAGAACTATTTTGATGCGCATATCAAAATAGACAAAACTGAAATGGCTTTTCTACTCCCCCTAAAGCCGTTGCTCTTCAAGTACTTCTCAATAGAAGAACTTCAAGGAACTATGGATGACGGGAAACCTATGGTTGAAATGAGACTCCTTGCAGGCGACTCTGTCAGCTTAACGCTCCGTATTCCTATCAAAGGTGCAGGGAATGTCACATATATCGAATACTCCAGAATATACTATAATAATAGTTCTGCAGACATACAGGTCAATGCAGGCAACATTAAGGAACTGAACTTTACAGGTTTTGTCATGCCTCAGGTCCGGTTCATTAATGCAGACGATGCGATATATAATGTGTCTTGCGTTCAGCCAACCAACACAAAGATCGAGTTTGCTTTTTATAAAGAAAATCAAACTATAAATATTTTCTCTAAATCCTGCAGAAATGAGGACCAAGAATGGGGATTAAAGAGGTTCAAGGCCGACAACTATCTCATCAAAGGGCAAAACTTTGACTACATACAGGTACGCAATAACTCCTATAGCGGAATAATAGTACCTATATTTAAACAACAGCGAAATATAGAGACGTTCGAGTTTGCAATTGACCTCGGTACATCCAATACCCATATCGAGTATCGCAAAAACGGAGAAGCACCCAAAGTATTCTCGTTCTCTCAACAAGACCGAGAACTGTGTGAAATATTCCTTCCTCAAAAGAATGAGTACGGTTATCTTGAAGACCTCCAAGAAGAGACCGGACTCATTGAAAGGGATTTCATCCCCGCTGAGATTGGTAACGGAGATTTTAAATTTCCTACAAGAACAGTCCTGTCTTATGCAAAGACACTGGATTGGGATAATACCGTTGACCCTTTCACTCTCGTGAACTTACCCTTCACCTATGACAAGCGTGAGGACCTGCCGTATAATAACCTCGAATATAATATCAAATGGGGGACCGGCGAAGAGATGAGGGTGATGGAGTCTTACGTACGTTCTTTGATGCTCATCATTCGCAATAAAGTATTATTGAACAATGGGGATCTATCCAAGACTAAGATCACTTGGTTCTATCCCATCAGTATGGCGCCTAAGAGACTTCGACGGCTCAAAGAGACTTGGGATGATGCGTACAAAGAATACTTCGGCGAAGGTGTCACGTATTCAATGACCGAATCGTCAGCCCCTATTCAGTATTTCTTCAGGAGATACTCAACGGCCACTACCCTGGTCAATGTTGACATAGGCGGTGGAACCACTGACATCGCATTCGCAAAAGACAGTAACATTACTCATGTTACATCTTTCAGATTTGCTTCTAACGCCTTGTTTGAGGACTCTTTCTCTAAACTTGCCAATAACAACGGCATCGTAGATCACTATAAGGGCAATATTTACAAATTGCTTGAAGAAAAGAACGTGGATGAACTGATCAAGGTCTTCAACAGCACCAACAATCACCATCCTTCAAATATGGCTTCTTTCCTATTCGGGCTCAAAGACAATTCCCTCATAGCGGGAGCCAATATTAGCGACAAGGTGATAGACTTTAATTATCTGTTGCAAGAAGATGAAGAGTTCAAGATAGTCTTCATCGTATTCTATACGTCAATAATCTATCACATAGCACAGATAACCAAAGCTCTTGGGCTGGAGGTGCCCCGTCACATTTCTTTCAGCGGTAATGGCAGTAAGATTATTCGCGTCATTACCCCTGACTCTCGGCTACTCGCTAAATATACCAAACTTGTCTTTGAAAAGGTATTGGGGAAACCCTACGGCAAGGAGCTCGAGCTGCTCGGCCTGGAAAAGGACTCCAATCCCAAAGATTCCACTTGTAAAGGTGGGCTCTTGGGAAAAGTGGAGGACGACAGCAGAGACAAAACTTTAGTTTTCAAAAGCGATGGATCCGGTATTGTTGATTCCAAAGATACTTATGCTGCAATCACGGACACAGACAAGGCCAGAACCATAAAAGCGGTTGAAGAGTTCTTCCGTTTTGTGTTCGTGGATATGAACAATGCCTTCAACTTCGACAAGAATTTCGGTGTCAAAGCATCCTCCTTCAAAGTCGCCAAGCAGGCTGCTGAAAAGGATCTCAACACTTTCCTTGACAAAGGAATATCACAAAGAAGAGAAGAATCAGAGGCTGAGGACGTAATTGAAGAAACGTTCTTCTATTACCCAATAAAAGGAGCTCTTCAATCCATGTCAACAGAAATCTATAATGCCCTAAACAAAACACAGGCAAACTCTACACAGGGATGAAAATACTGAAGATAATGATGATGATTGCTGTCACTCTTATGGGAGGGACAGCAATCACTTCCTGCCATCATGAAGAGGACACTGACGCACTTATTAATCCCAGTAACACTGCTTCAGAGTCTCAAAATGGCGTGCAAGAGGAGCATTCAGACAACTCAACACAAGTGCTTGATTCGATCAATGGGATAAAGGTCCAAATCGAAACGTTATCTAAGGATATAGAGAACACCAAAGGTGAGTTTAGCGACTTATCAAACCGGCTGGATGAGACAAAAGGTTCTACCAACTTATCCATTTTGATTGCATGGATTACGGCAGCCCTCGCACTCATAGCGGCGGTAGTAGCAATTCTTAAGCTTTATGCTATTCAGAAACAAGCGGATCTAACCATAGATGAGATCGATGTTCTCCGACGCAAAGTCTCTACATTCGAACAGAACCTTAACTCAGCTTCGTCTCAGAAAAGGCCAGCATATCATGGAGCGAGAGAGGAGTATGACAGCCTAAACTCACGTGTAGCAGACGTTGAACGTTATGTGTATAATTTGACTCAGTATTTAAACCAGCAGCAACAGAATACCGCTCAGAATACCGGGCAAACTGGATCAAGAGGACGTGAAACTGAGCAAACGGGCTATTTTGGACTTCCAGTTAAGAAGTCTCCGACACAAGCATATTTTAAAGAGATATCGGATGTAACTGACCATAATACTTGGTTTACAGTAACAGTCGTAAACGGGATCGCTAAGTTTAAACCAGTACATGATCCCAAGAACATAAGCGACATGCGATCAGTGGACGAGATAAAGCCCGCTCTTGAAATTAGAGGAGAGATTCCGACTCATCCGACACACATGAAAGTAATTAAACCCGGCGAGGCAAAAAAGGAGGGGGATCGCTGGTTTATAACTCAAAAAGCAATTATTGAACTTTCTTGAATCCTATGCACATCTTAGTACCTATAATAATCATTTGTATCATTTGTATACAGGTGTTCTTCTTTGTGAAGAACCTGCAACGAATGAATCAATTCAGCAAGATTTTCTCAGATGAGACTTCATGGAGATTAAGGCGCAACGAAGAAACTGGTCTTGTCGATGGAGTCTACGGTGCGGGAAATGCTATTTTCCAATCTATCAAGGAATCAATCAACAAGTATCTGGGAAATAACTCAGGTTCCGTTATTGATTTCGGTCTTCTAAAAGATGCCGTAGACCGCCATTGTGACTCCGTAGAAAACGATATAGCAACACAAACTCCAATTCCGCTTTATTGGGGTCTTGCCGGTACGATGGCCGGTGTCATATTCGGCTTGTGGGACTTGCTGGGGTCCAATGCGATTTCCACTCTTATGGGTAGCACCGGGGGGAAAATCGATGATGCCACAGTAGGAGCTGCCAACGGTATAAATGCATTGTTGAGAGGAGTAGCGTGGGCCATGCTTGCTTCTATTGTGGGAATTTTGTTAACAACGGCAAATTCCTTGCTATTCAAGCGATGCAAGCTGAAAGAAGAAAGTGGCAAGAACTCTTTTCTCGCTTGGATGCAATCCGAACTTCTTCCGGAATTGCCTTCTGATACGTCTCAAGCATTGAATAATCTTGTTAAGAACCTAAATAAGTTCAATAAGACATTCAAGGAAAACACTTCGAATCTTGGGAACGCACTTCAAGCCGTCAATCAGTCGTATGCAATTCAGGCCGACATAATAAAAGCGGTCCATGACATGGATGTCATGAAGATGGCTAAGGCAAATGTGCGTGTCCTTCAGGAACTTAAAGAATGTACTGACAAGTTAGAGGCCTTCAATGATTATCTTGACGATGTACAGGGTTACACGGAAGCCATTCATAAATTTGAGGCACAATTCGGCGAACAAGCCGAGAGGCTGCATGTTCTCGAGGAAA
Source organism: uncultured Sangeribacter sp. (assembly GCA_964618395.1). Lineage (GTDB taxonomy): Bacteria > Bacteroidota > Bacteroidia > Bacteroidales > Muribaculaceae > Lepagella. Next base: position 15,231 of record CAZUAK010000004.1, on the reverse strand, counting down.
TAAGGGATTTCTTCCGTCGTCATAAATCTGAGATAGCAAAATCTGTGGGCGATGCCGACAAGTATCTGCACGAATCTTTGACGAAGATTAAAACCTCATCTGATGAGAATGTAGAAGCATTGCACCAGCGGTTTGTGGAACAAAGCGAAAACTTCAAGAGTATTCTGAACGAGGAAAAAGAATCATTTGAAAGGTTCATGACCCAGATGAATGCTCAGTTCAGTACGCAAATGGCCCAAATGCCACAACTTGCAAGACAACTTGAAGCAATTGCCAATGTACCTACTCGCATTGATAGGCTGATTGAGAAGGTTGAGGAGTCGAACTCGAAACTAACATCCAGTATTGCTAACGCTCTCAGACAGTCACAGCAATTAGTAAGAACTGGAGAAGGCTCCACAGGAAACGGTGGTTCGATGCTTGCTGAGTCTTCGGTACCGTCATGGATGAAGTGGACCGGAATTACTGCCTTGGTCATCATTGCTGTGGCTTGTATATTCAATATGATTGTATATTTTATTCCGAAGGAAACTCCGGCTCAGATACAACCGTACGAGGAAGAACCAGCTATCGTAGAAACCGTACAGGAAGTCGCTGTTCAGGAAACAATAGATTCAGTAGTTCCAACAATCAGGAACTCAAATCCGGTGGACACTGTAAGATAATCGAAGAACGTGGCACAGAAAAAAGAATCTTTTTTTTGGACGAGTTATTCAGATCTCATGACGAGTCTCTTCTTTGTCATGTTGATTCTGTTTATCCTTGTTATAGTCTTGCTCCATAAAAGGATGGAAGCAACTGAAAGACAACTGCAGGAAATAAAAAAAATCGAAGAGTCAACTAAAGACTTGAGCACGGAATATTTCGCATACAGGCCGGACTATAAAAAGTTTGTGCTTAATATTCAAGTTCAGTACCCTGCCGGCAAATCCGATTTGAACACAATAGAAGCTGCTGATAAAGAAGTACAACTCAACAAACTGGCTGAAGCAGGCAAGGAGATTCAAAGTTTTCTTGATAAGCACAAAGAAAATCAGTATGTTTTGATTGTTGAAGGACAGGCCTCCAAAGACAACTTCACATATAATTATGAACTGAGCTATCAGCGGGCACTGGCCCTTATGAGATTCTGGGTAGACGATAGAGGAATCAATTTTGGAAAGAACTGCGAAATCCTGATATCCGGAAGCGGTGACGGCAAACTGGACACACATTCAATGAGGGAAACAAAGGAAACTGCCAATCAACGTTTTCTGATTCATATATTACCAAAGAATATATTTGAGACAACTAATGAGAACAGTTAAATATATCCTATTTGGGATAGCGAGCTTAGGTTTGATATCATGTGCCCATAAGTCAGGCCATGGTCAACCGGTAGCTAAATCTCACTCTGGTCATTCGCAAACTGTCAATACTTCGGAAACGAACCATTCACGCAACAATGAACGAAATATAGATGTTCTTGTGTCCAATAAACGAGGAGACAAGAATAAGCTTGATGGTGCGTCGATCTTTGCCAAATACAATACCGCGGTGTTTATGGTATTCACTTCGGATGGCTACAATGGATATCAGGGCTCAGGATTCTTCATTAATTCCGATGGCCTCGCTGTAAGCAATTATCATGTTTTCCAAGGAACAAGTATAGGAGCGGAACAAATTAAACTTGCCAACAGTGACGATGTTTATAAGGTTGTTGAAGTAATCCATAGTGATGAGGAGGAGGATTTTATTCTGTTCAGAGTAGGTGTCTCAAACACCAACTCTATTCCCATCGCCAAATTTAAGCCGCAGGTAGGAGAAAAAGTCTATGCTATTGGAAGCCCTCGTGGTCTCGAGAACACTTTCTCATCCGGAGAAGTATCTCAATGGCGTGATAAGAATTTGATGCAAATCTCTGCACTAATTGACCACGGCAGCAGCGGGGGAGCATTGATCAACGAGTATGGCGAGGTTGTAGGTATAACTTCCGGTTCGTTTGCCGATGGCTCTCAAGCAAACCTGAATTACGCCTGGAGCATAGATGTCATAAAACCCTATATCAAATCTAAATAACATTATAATTAATCCAAAATCATATTTATATGCAGTTACTAATAGTATGGTTAATTTTTACCCTGCCTGCGTGTATTCTGCTTTTTAAGAAAAAACGCGGGGTCGGATACTACATTCTCGCCTTTCTGTTCCCTCTCATTGGGTTGATATTTGCATTGTGCTTAAAAAAACTCAATCCGGAAGAAGAGAATATTACCCCTCCGTCTCTTGATATCACAGAAGACAACCAGTAATCATCCAAACGATGAAGAACTACTACGACATCTTGGGCTTGCCTTCATATGAAGACTCCCAAGATGTAATTTTAAGAAAATATAGGGAAATTACGTCGCAACTACGTTCTCATGTCTTAGATAAGGATATGAGGGGACAACTTGTAGCTGTAAATGAGGCATTCTTAGTCTTATCTGATGAGCTCCTAAAGGGAAAATATGACTATGCATTGAGCACTAATCATGACAGTAATGAATTGTTGAACCTTCTCGCGGAGAAAAGGCAAAAAGCAGAACAGTTCATCACCGATAAATTATCCAATACTCCAAAGAAGAGAAAAAAGAGTAAGTGGCCGGCAATTTTATGTGGATTCTTTTTGCTATCAGCATTAGGAACTATTTCTCGGACTTGTTCCCAGGCATATATAAATGAGAAAAGTTCTCATGCAGACATTGTACACATCTTCTCTACACCCCCGGATTGGTCTGAGTATAAGATTGACAAAGCTTTTTCTCTTGCTATTCCAAATACTATGGAATTGCGAAAAGATTATGACGATTACACTCAATGGACATCAAATAGTACTGGCATATTAAGCAGTGCCGAGGCGGTATTCCAACAAAAGGGGTTGTCGTCAATGACGGAAGATTCTTATAATACGTACGCGCGAATTCTTATCCAGCATTTCTCCTTTTCTCCCGGGGAAGTTGAGCATCATTACGAATCTCCTGGATTAGTATCTGAAGACTACCGAAATCTCACAGAAATGGTTGATGAAGAAATAAAACCCTACACTTACGTTGACCGACCGACATGGCGGTGGATTGACATAAATGGGACAAAAGCCGTTGAGGGGTCCTATAGTCGCAACGGGGAAGATGGTCCAGTAAAATGTAAGATATATATATTATCGAATCATAGTGAAATGGCAAAAATCCTCATAACCTTCAGAGAGAAAGACAGTGACCTTTGGGAAGCAGATCTCAACAACGTAATCAAAACTTTCAAATGGAACTCACCAAAATAAAATCCCTATGCAGAGTAGGTGTTATATTATCATCATTCGGATATGTATCCTTATTGCAGTCATGTAGTCAGGAGCAAGTCGTTTATATATGTACCGGACCCCAAGCCTATGCTTATCACGAAGATTCTGAGTGCTATCTAATGACTTCACACTGTTCTGAGTCAATCAAAGAAGTAACTATTAGTAAAGCAAAAAGAATACATAGAAAACCTTGCGGAAGATGCGTTAAAGATTAATAAACTCAAGGAATTTTAAGAACCAATTTCTGACATATGGTGATCGTGACGGACTATTGGGATGTGCTTTGTAATCAGTGCATCCTTGTATTCCAAGCAAGACACCATGCTTAACGGTCCGATTTTCTTCGTCTGTTTACCAATTTAAGGAGAATGGTATATTGTTTTACAGAAAGTCTCACGGGAATATGAAATTGAAATTAGTCTTTATCCTTTCTTTGTTTGCTTTGCCCTTTTCTTTATGGGCTAAGTCTGAAAACATATATCCTGATACGTATGCCTATACTCGTGGAATGGAGGCGTTTCAAGAAGGCAACGGTCAAGATGCTCTTGGTTGGTTCAATAAGGAACTGTCAGAACATCCTGACAATGGATACGCGTACCTCTACATTTCTGCACTCCGTTATAATAATGGGGAGTATGGAAAGGCTCTGTCTGCTGTAAATCAGGCGTTGAAGAATATTCCTAAAAAGGATAAAGAGTATATGGCTATCGCCCACGATACACGTGCCACCATTTATCTGAATATGGAGGATACGGTGAGTGCTTTGAAAGATTATGACGTGGCTATTAAATTGGACCCACAAAATACACATCACTATGAATATCGTGCACAGATTTACTTTGATCAGAAACGATATGATTTGGCTGACGCTGATTACCAAAAAATAATAGCCATTGATCCGGGAAATGTTATGGGTTATATGGGGATTGGTCGTAACGCTAAGGAACAGGGACGCTATGATGAGGCGGTAGAGCGGTTCAGCTACGTAATTAAAATGGAGCCTGATTATGATTCGGGCTATTCGTTCCGTGCTGAATGTTACCTTAAGCAGAAGAAGTATTCTGAAGCCATTGATGATTTAATCAAGGCACTTTCTATTTCCGGTGACAGGAAAGCCTATTTTCTTCTCGTGACGATAGATGAGGAAGCATTACCTCTTGCGAAGGCGAAGTTACAGGTGCAGGCGAATAAAGAGCCTAATGAGGCTATTTGGCCCCATTATATCGGTCGTATCTTGGAACAGAATAATAGACAAAAGGAAGCTATCTCATTTTACGAACAGGCGCACAGCAGAGATGCCAATTCTATATTTTTAGAGAGAATAGCGGACTGCCACTCTGATTTGGGCGATTATGAGGCTGCATTGGACTACATCAATAGAGCTATCTATATGGATAGTGATGATTATGATTTAGTGTTAAAAAAGGGTACTATCTATAACGAAATGGGCAGATACCCGGAGGCTATCGCTGAAGTAGATAAATATGTGGCCAAATATCCGGATAATTATATTGGATATTATTGCAGGGGCTGGTTTAAGGGTGAGGCTCGCGATGTAGATGGCGCTATTGAAGATTATACTATGTCCATAGCCCTTGAACCCCGAGATGCCCTTCCTTATTGCGGGCGAGGAAGATTATATCGAAAGCAGGGTAAGACGGATTTAGCCAAAGCTGACTTTGAGAAAGTCATCGAACTTGATACTGAGCCTGCCCCGGAGTCATGTGCTCATTTTGCCTACTATTTTCTTGGGCAAAAGGATAAGGCCATCGAATTCATGGATAGTCTTATGGTAAAAAATGAAGATAGTGCCGGCACCTATTATGATGCGGCGTGTCTGTACTCACTCATGGGGGAAAAGCAAAAAGCAATTGATTTTCTCCAAAAGGCCTTTGAGCAAGGGTACAGGAAGAGTGCCCATATCACTGTTGATCCTGATCTTGAGAACATTCGGGAGATGCCGGAATATGAAAATTTGCTCTCCAAGTACTCCGCAGAAGCAATTGATGAAGCAACGAGAAATCAGGCTGGGGCAGTCCATTCTCAGACAGAAATCGTAGAGGTGCCTTTTACGAAAGAAGGGGGTGTCACAAAGGTAAAGTGCACTATCAATGACCTGCCTCTGCATTTCGTGTTCGACACTGGGGCCGCTGACGTAACAATGTCGATGGTCGAAGCCAACTTCATGCTGAAGAATGACTTCATAAAGCCTACGGATATCGTCGGGTCTGCGCGTTATATGGATGCGAATGGGGACATAGCCGAGGGAACGGTCATAAATTTGCGCAAGGTTGACTTTGGAGGGCTTGAACTTGAAAACGTGAGGGCCTCAGTAGTCCGAAACCAGAAGGCGCCGCTTCTTCTCGGTCAGTCTGTCCTTGGGCGCCTCGGCAAAATCGAGATAGACAACCCGGGGATGAAACTTGTCATCTCCCACAAAGTCAACAAGTAATTCACTCTAACAATCAATATAATACAAAACAATTTCTGACCTATGGTGATCGTGACGGATTATTGGGATGTGCTGTGCAATCAGTGTATCCTTGTGCTGCAGAATCTGTGCCATCTGACGGGACTCTCTTATGGGCTGATAAATATCCTTTTCTTCTTTTTTCTTGGACCTCTGAGTACGCTGTGCTTCATGGGGTCGACACTGACTGCCGTTTACGGGAAGTCCAGGAGAGTGAAGGTTCAGGCGACAGTGGCTCTCGCCGCCCTCGGCATCCTCTGTATCCTTGCTATCGTTGTCCCAAGCCTTTGGGCTCTCGTTACGTTGTGATGTGGCTTTCTCCTGTAACCATTGACCTGTGTACAAAAAAGAATATGAATAAGATAAGGAATCTTTCAGCACTTGAGAAGAGCTCGTTGATACTGGCGGTGGCTTTGTTAGTTTGTTTGCTGCCATTGCCATACGGTTTCTATACGCTTGTTCGGTTGGCTACCTCAGTTATTGCTTGTTGCTGGGCCTACCGGTTCTATAATAATCGTCAGACGGTTGGGCCTTGTGCGCCTGCTTTATTGTTCTTCTGTTTCAACCTTTCTTGAAGATTACTTTGGATAAGGTGACTTGGAACATTGTTGACGTTATTCTTTGTATTGCAATTCTTATCTTTGTTTTCCGACAAAGCAAGAAGAGATAACAACGTGATACTACTCACAACATGAAGAAGACGATTATCTCGGTCACCTCGTTACTCGTTCCGATTATTGGTGTTTTGGCCGCTTGTGATCGGACGGTTGACCACAGCGTCACGCATCAAACTTCATCGTACTCAAAACAAAGTAGCGATATGCAGAATATCCCTCTTAATTAGGCCACAGATACTCGGCAGTGCCTGGGGGCCAATTGAAGGCGAAAAAGTTTTTCTTGCGTAAATTTTACCCGAAAAGTTTGGTGGTTAAAATTCTTTGTCGTAACTTTGCGGTGTAAATGTTACACAAGATTATGAAACAAGATACTAAAAGCAGAATTTCAAAAGCCAAGGCAGCGCTTCGCGGTGCTGTCTGTGGTGATATAATCGGTTCTCTGTACGAGTGGCACCGTACGAAGGATTATGACTTTAAGCTCCTAACCAAATCAAGCCGTTTCACGGATGATACAGTTTGCTCTATCGCTGTTGCGGATGCCTTAACTTCTGATATGGACTTCACGCGGAGTCTCCAGGAATGGTGTCAAAAGTACCGAAATGCCGGATATGGGGGTAAGTTTAGACACTGGATAGGTAACCCCAATCCTATGCCTTACGGAAGCTATGGCAACGGCTCTGCCATGCGCGTCAGCGCTGCGGGAGCCTTGGCAACGTCGGTCGAGGAGTGTCTTTCTCTTGCAGAAAAGTCGGCAAGCGTTACGCATGACCACCCTGAAGGCATCAAGGGGGCGCAGGCTGTGGCTTTGGCTATATTCCTTTCGCTCGAGGGGAAGGATAAGGATTTTATCAGACAGGAACTGGAAAGCCGTTTTGGATATGACTTGTCTCGCGACTACGAGGAAATCAAGAAGGGCTACAGGTTTGAAGTAAGCTGCCAGAAGAGTGTTCCTGAAGCGATAATTGCTTTTCTTATCAGCGATGACTATGAGTCGGCGGTCAGACGGGCGGTTGCCTATGGCGGCGATGCCGACACTCAGGCTGCCATCGCCGGTAGCATAGCTGCTGCTTTCTATGGCGAGATTCCGGACAATATCATGGATGAGTGCATGGTTAAACTTCCGGATGAAATGAAGGAGGTGATTGCAAGGGTCGACAGTCAGATAGAGTCAAGAAATGGAGGAGAATAAGTACTGCTACCGATATCCGCACCCGGCTGTCACCACAGACTGTGTTATATTCGGTTTTGATGGGGAAAAGCTGAAAATATTGCTGATCAGGCGTGGGATTGAGCCGTATAAGGGCAAATGGGCTTTGCCGGGCGGTTTCCTGAAGCCGGATGAGGCGGCAGAAGCCGGTGCATTACGCGAGCTTCGGGAGGAAACGGGACTTATGGATGCCTATATCGAGCAATTCCATGCTTATTCGGAACCCGATCGAGACCCTCGTGAAAGGGTTATCACAATAGCCTATTTCGCATTGGTAAAGCTCCAGGAGGTTAAGGGGGGTGATGACGCTGCGGAAGCACGTTGGTTTGCGATTGACAATGTTCCTCAACTTGCATTCGATCATGACGTGATCCTCAGAGACGCCCTCAGCAGGCTTCGTGAGAGAATCCATTTTCATCCCGTAGGTTACGACCTGCTACCCAAGAAGTTCACACTGAAGGAGCTTCAGTCGCTGTACGAATCGATTCTCGGAGTACGCTTCGACCGTCGCAACTTTGCGAAGAAAATGCTTCACCTCGACATCCTGACCCAGCTGGACGAAACGGTATGGCCGACCCCCAAGAGGGAGGCCTACCTCTTCAGGTTCAATCTCGAAAAGTACAACGAACTCAAACAAAGAGGCTTCCGCCTCGAATTTTAACTATGGAGGATAGATTTAACCTAACCCGATTCATAGAGGCGCAGCGTTATTCGTATGATAATCCCACAAAGGATGAAGCCTGCGAATCCGATAAGGTCTGGAAGAGTCTGTCTGGGCTTGAAAAGAGCTCGTGGATAGTCACCGTGGCTTTGGTGGTCGGGATGGCGGTGCTTTCGGGTTGTTCCGGGGCGACGAGGGAGAAGACAGATTCCGCATGGGTCAAGGAAGTGGGTTCAGTGTCAGCCGGTTCCCGAAGTGGGTTTGGGATAGATGTGTCTCACCATAACGGGGAGATTGATTGGCCTACGGTGGCTAAGACTCCTTTGGAGTTCGTCTATGTGAAGGCCACTGAGGGAGCCACTCATGTCGATAAGCGGTATCGCGAGAATGTGGAGGGTGCGAGGAAAGCGGGGTTTAAGGTCGGGAGCTATCATTTCTTCAGGATGACGAGCAGCGCACATGATCAGTTCGCCAATTTCAAGAGAAATGTTGAGCCGGAAAAGCAGGACCTCATTCCGATGGTCGACGTGGAGACTGCGGATAGCCGTTCTTCCAAAGAACTGCGGGATAGCCTCAATGTCTTTATCGGGCTTGTGAAAGAGCATTTCGGTGTCAGGCCGATGATATATGCGACCAACCGTTCGTATAACGAGTTATGCGAAGGCATGTATCCCTCCTATCCTCTCTACATCGGCAGATATGGAGACAAGGCACCGCAAATCAAGAGAAAGGGCCACTACACGATATGGCAATACACCGAAACAGCCCACATAGACGGCATCCCAAAACCGGTGGACCAGGCCCGCTTCCATCCCGACGCGTCCCTCCAGGACATTCTTTACGCCCCCAGTCATTAACCCCAAAGGAGGATTCATATTCTTGGGACGGCTAAAAAAGTATGGGCTGCGAACGTTGCGTTCGCAGATTATTGCTAACTTTGTGCCGTCGAAAGATGATGAGGACTGGTGAAGTCTCTGAAACCTCGGAAGACTTTCATCGGGCTATCCTCCTCTCTTTCTCCTCTCTCGACTTTAAACTCTCTCTTCTCTCCTCTTCTGTATAGCGTTCTTTGAAATTGATGGGCCGGACAAATTTTGACCTACGTCCGACGTGTGTCGGATGTCATTCTAAAGATTTGAAGCTGTACGTTCTGATTCTCATTAATGATTTATTCGTTAGTGTTTGTCGGGATGAATAGCTTCAAAAAAAAATAGAATGATAACCCAACGGTATATTTTGTGACAGTAATTCTTACTGATTTATTATTGGTCTTTAGTTTTAGAAACTATATAATAAAAACAAAGAAAAGAGTAACCGGCCCATCTTTTTCTTGGATACCCCCCCATCTCAACAAGGCCATTCAATAGACTATGGGGGCCTCGAACGCATTTTTTCATTATGGATAACACCAGGATAGCCAAACTGATTAAGAGCATGAGGACAGTCAATGATCTCGCTGTCCTCCTCGAACTGATCAAGCGCGATGAGTGCGGTTGGGTGAGACACGGTATCTCGGAGTCTATGCTTAAGCATTTTTCTTCGGACGCCATCTCTCCGAAGCGCTTCAGGTCTTTCAAGATCCGCAAGAAGAGCGGGGGGATGCGCGAGATCAAGGCACCGTGCGCCCAGCTGGCCACTATCCTGAAATGCGTGAACGTGATGCTGAATGCCGTTTATGTCCCTTCGGATGCGGCCATGGGCTTCACTTCGGGACGCTCTGTCCAAACCAATGCGCAGGCGCACGTCGGCCACAATTACGTTTTCAACATTGACCTGAAGAATTTCTTCCCTTCCATACCCCAGGCACGGGTATGGAAGCGTCTTCAGCTCCCTCCGTTTAGTTTTCCCAAGCCGGTGGCGAATGTGCTGGCGGGGCTTTGCTGCAGCTTTGACGAGACTATGGGGAGCAATGTGCTTCCGCAGGGTTCTCCGGCCTCTCCCCTTTTGACAAACGCCATCTGCGATAACCTCGACCGACGGATGAAGGGGGTCGCCAAGAGGTTCGGCCTACACTATACCCGTTATGCGGACGACATGACCTTCTCAAGCATGCACAATGTCTACCGGGAGGGTAGCGCGTTCCGCGAGGAGATTCAGCGTATCATCACCGACCAGGGTTTCCGGATGAACGACTCGAAAACGCGTCTTCAGAAGAAGGGAGGGCGTCAGGAGGTGACCGGGCTGACGGTCAACGAAATCACCAATGTGTCGCGCAAGTATATCAGCGACCTGCGGTGGATTCTGAACGTGTGGGAAAGGGAAGGATACGCAAAGGCCTACGCCCTTTTCTATCCCAAATATAAGAGCGAGAAAGGCTATATCAAGAAGGGCGAGCCGGTGATGGAGAATGTCATCGGAGGTAAGCTCAACTATCTGCAGATGGTGAAGGGAGCGACCAACCGGGCCTATAAGAAGCTCGAAGCGCGTTATCAGGCCCTCCAGGAGCTCGTTTACATGGACAATGAGACGGACGACAACCGGTCATACGTCTATGTCCAGCCGTATACGGTGAAGGATTTCGAGTCTCTGTTCCACACCTCGCTAACGCTTGAGGTCTCGCGCGACAGGAAGGTTGTGGCGAAGTGTGAGATGGATGGTCGGAAGAAGTATATTTCGGTAAGCAAGACCACTCAGAAGCTATTGTGTCCCGAGGTGGCTGACATGAAGGCGGGCGAGGTCATCGACTCAAAGGAATTGGCTGACTGCTTCGTGACGCTTTGCCGCAGCCGTGGCAAGAACTTCTGGCTGATAACCAAGTTTGAGCCTAAGCGGTCACGCTGCCTGAGCATACAGAACCTGAGGATAGACCCGGAGGAGCTGCTGACCCTTTGGGAGCGGGAGGGCTTCGATGTGGCCGCGGATGAGCTGGCCATGTTCATTCAGTACGGAAAGGCTGGCGACTCTATCCTGGACTGGTCAATCACGGATGGAAGCGGTAAAGGCTCGGAGGGGACGCCGTCGCCCGACAGGGGCATCTCCGTCTCGGGACGCGAATATCTGCTGAGGTATTTCATGACGAACCGCCACCTGACCCCCGCTCAGAAACGGCGCGTGGTGAGGCAGCTGACGCCGATTGTGCCTGAGGAGTCCACCGGCGTCAACGTCGAGCACCTGCTCGACGTCTGGGAGAAGGATGGGCTTGACGCGGCCGTGGCCGAGTGGAAGGAGCTCACCGCGAAGAAGACCAAGCCGAAGCGCAAACCGAAGAGTTCCGCAGGGCGCAAGAGAGTGCGCCGTTCAAATTCTTTTCACGACTGGTTTGAAGGCTGGGCCGAAATAGATTTGGACGGAACTTCTGCCGACTATGAAGAAGCACGAGAAGCCAGAAGCAACGCCCTGAACGCAATCTTCTCCGAGGAAAACAGCGAGCCGGCGACCGACCTCGACCTCCCCGACAATTGGGACTGACCCGGAAAGAACAGTAGGGATAAAATACCGATGCATGAGAAAAAAAGCAAAGATTAGTGAGAAGGATCGCATAAACTTTATTCATTTGATGTTCAATTTAGAGAACTCAAATGAACATACCCCCCGTCTCTCTTCATTCCTTGAAAAGGTAAGGGTGACTGACGGTTCATATTCAATCGAAGAGAGCCGGGATATCAAAACGGATCAAGTGTCTAAATCTTCGTTCATCGACAACCGAAAAAGACATAGACCGGATCTCACAGCTGATTTTCTGGCGTTGTTCAGTGTGCCAAGCGGTTTCAAGTTCCTGACCCACGATTTTGACCCTAACTCGGACATCACAATGGCCGATGTCATCAGCAGGGCAAACGAAACACTAAATTCTAAAAAATTCAGGTTTAAAATTCCCGGTTCTTTATATTCTCTCATAAACAATTTCATAAATAAGGGAAACTGGAAGGCATACACTAACTCCAAGAGGGAATTCTTTCTAAAAAATCCGGAAATAACCGAATGGATAAATAAGTCTCCAAGCCTTCACCCTTTGACGCATGACGAGTTCGGGAAGGAGATCAATCTGTTTCGTGACACCGTGAGGATATCTAAACCGCACTTAACCAATGTGTTCAAAAGGATATTGAATTATGATTCCTTGAAATTGTTACATACCAAAACGGAGAAACTGGACACAGCTGATTTCTACACCAATGTATTTTGGATGACTTACAAGATACTATTCAGTGTCATGCGAGACATAGCACAGCGTGAGGAGACCGCAGACGTAAATATAAAATACATCCGTTCCTCACATGGACAGTATCGCCTATGCTCAATCATCATAACCCATATAGGGTCTGAGGCAAATCCGTTTGAGGACGTGAAGACTAAGCTTAAGTCGGGTGGAGGAGCTTTGTTTAACCTTATGTCTGCCTGCACAGGATACTGCGACTGGACTATTGAAGGGAATTTTGAAGGCGAGTATAAAAGATGGCGCATACTCGACTCAAGAGACCTGCCTGAAGAAGAAGACCTACAGCCAAACGAGGTTGAAGGTTTTACCCATATTTTTACATTTTACAAAAGCACCACTACCGGAAATGTCTGATTTCATTCTGTTAGATGACAATTCAAAGGGACAGAGAGAGGGTTTCGGAGTATCGTTTATCGACGATGAGCTTTATTCTTCTGTCCTCTCCCATTATGAGCGGTTCGACGGGAAGAGTGACATATCTTTTCTTTCCTCGGCTAAACTGGTTTTCTATCACGAGTCATTAGAGGACTTTATTGATGGCGAGTTTGTGGAACATTCGCAGATGGCCAGAAATAAAATCGAAAACTTTATTTTGGACCACAATGTTCCCTATGTCTGCTTCAGCGACGGTCATCCCGGCTCAATCGGTGAGTTTGACACGACTAACAACATCGTGAAGCTGAAAAAATCAGTTTTCTACAGTCGCCTCGAACCGTTTTTAAAGAAATATTTAGCCGACAATGTCATCGAACTGCGGATACTGGCATACGGTGAAAATTTCAAGAAAGAAATAATGACAAGGAACATAAGGGCGTTATTTCAGAAGTATAGTTCAAAACGTCCGGATGAAACCCTCACCTTGAAAGACGTGATGCCCGCCTCTGATTCGGAACCTCACTATCTGGAAGAAATTGTCGCACTGGCTCAGCCTGCCATCGGACTTAGCTATGACGAACTTTTAGACCATATCGAGGATAATGACGTCTCGGTCTTCAGTTTCAATTCCAGAATCAAGCAGATCTTAAACAGCATATCTCGTTATGGGAAGAACAATTATACTTGGAAATGATCCTGACCGGCAATGGTTGAAGGGTTTGGAGGATATTCCCCTCATCTCGGTTCCCAATATCCCCTCCAACAGAAGCGACGCCCTGTCTGATTTCGTCAACACCCTGCCGAACGATGTCGAGTGTCTTATAATCGACGCGGATTCTCTGAATGCAGAAAATACCGAACTGCCGTTGGCTGTGGCACTCTATGTGAGGTTGATGATTCACTCTTGCTTGAAGACGGCGCTGAGCCATATCTCTCTGGTCACCCAATTGGATATTGACACCTACAAGGGTTACGGGCCTTTAAGCATGTTGCTGATGACCTCCAAAGTGGATGTCATCAATGTTTATGGACCGCAGGATATTCAGGATATAATGGAGGTTGCCACTCCCCTGTCACCGACTGAGTATGTGGACGGTTTTCTTAACCTCATCAAGGTAGAACCGCAAGAGAAGGTCGAGGGTCGCCATTCAATCGCTAACGAATGGGGTGCGGAAGCTCTGTATAATGTAATCACCGGCGGAGTGAAATCAAGCATCATATCTGCCAAAGCCTCCTCCTCTTTATATTTCAAATACTCCAATGTGGTGTCGCTAAACGCGGATGATGTGAAACAAATTGTGGAGGGTAGGGTTCCACAATACCTTACACGTAAGATTACGGTTTCCGGAGAGTTCAGATACCTCCTTATTGACGATGAGGCTGAAAAAGGCTGGGGGAAAGTCCTCAGTGCTTTGTTCCCCAAAGCCCGTCAGGATGTGTGGGACAAACCCATTCTTACATACGATGAGTTGTCCGAGGAGACAAAGAACAATATATCACGCGGTGGGTACGATCTGATATTCCTGGATCTGAGGATGGCGGGGGTGTCTGAGGAAAAGATACTGAAGCCCGAGGAGTTTTCCGGCATGAGAATCCTCGAAGCAATAAAAAAAGTGAACAAAGGTATCCAGGTGATCATGCTCACAGCGACAAACAAGGCCTGGAACGTAAAGGCGCTTCTTGACGCCGGCGCAAACGGGTATTACATGAAGGAGTCTCCGGAATATCATTTTACCCTGAAATATTCCGAGCAGAATGCTCTGGCTCTTGTAAACACTGTCAAGGAGTGCCTCTCCAACTCATACCTACAGGATATCATTGCTATTAAAAAGCAACTCATTCTTCCTCCTGACAGCGAGTTATCGGATACTATTGAAAATCAGTTGGAAATTGCCCTTTCGCTCATTCTGAAGGCAAAGACAGCTTCGGACTACGCGTTCGCGTATATAAGTCTGGAACAGGTATTCGAGATTGCTTCATCATATCTTATCCGTCAGGAAACGAGAGGAAAAGATGTCTTCTATTATTTTACAGAAGACACGGAGGAGCAATGCTTCAATTATACAGATGGCAGACGTGAGGGATACCTCATTACTACAAAAGGGGGGAAACCGGCTGCTCAGTGGAAGAAAACAGCCGCTATCTACCATCAGCTGTATGGAGGCACTGATAAGGAATTTGACAAGAAAGTTAAAGATCTGATTGCTCTGAGGAATAAGTACATCCACCCCGGGGATGAGGTTAAACCCAAAATAACCTCCGATAATTTCGTAGACTTGTTCAACACCGTCATCGAATTCTTAACCACCTTTAAATGAAACTTTACCGATCATGCCTACTATAAGGGAGATTACGGATTTGCGCCGGGCGGGACAGCTGCAGGAGGCGCTGGCCTTGGCCGAGGAGGCGTTTGGGCGGTGCGC
>CAZUAK010000003.1:0-40999 GCA_964618395.1 uncultured Sangeribacter sp. | reverse complement strand
CGTGAGATGGAAAATCTTTTAAATCCCTTTTGATTATCAATCTCTAATCTCTTAAGTAAACAACATTGCGCCGCAGCCTAACAATCGCCCAGTTTTATCGGCCTGATGTTTGAGTCTCAGTTGGGGAATTAGCGTTTTTGCATAGATGTAGCTGATAACGTTATGTAAAGGTTCTTTGTGTCAATTTTGTTGCCTGTTTTGGGAAAATTGATTATCTTTGTAGTGATAATATAATAGCTCATAAACCGTAAATCTGATGATAAGGAACGATATATTGTCACTTCTCGAAGGGTTCACGCTTGACAATCCGGAGGAGATGTGCAAGGACATAGCGAGGGATTTCCGACGTCGGCGCATAGAAAAGGACATCTCGCAAAAGCAGATGGCCGAGAAGTCGGCAGTGGCTTTGGCCACCATACGTCATTTTGAAAGGACGGGTCAGATTTCACTCAAAAGTCTCGTTGCCCTGGCCGTAGCGATGGGATACGCCACGGAGCTAAAGACCTTATTCAGGGACCCCAAGTTTTCAACCACCGACGAACTTCTCCAAATCAACCGCAACCGCGACAAGCGCCGAGCCCGTCCCACAACCAAATCCTCCAAATAATGAACCCCTTCAAAAGACTCACCTCTCTTCAGGTAACATATCGGAACAGAGCCGTCGGCAGAATGGCCCTAACCGACAACGATAACCTTTGCACCTTTGAGTACGACCCACAGTGGTTGGTCAACGGCTTTTCTATCTCACCCCTCGAATTGCCCCTGAAGAAAGGAGTCTTTGTCGCCAAGCCACTCCCGTTCTTCGGTAACTTCGGTATCTTTGAGGACTCCATGCCTGACGGCTACGGAAGATATCTTCTGAGCAAGACATTGTCACGGCACGGAATAAATGAACATTCTTTAGGGGCGCTTGACCGTCTGAGCCTGGTCGGCTCCGAGGGGATGGGTGCACTTTGTTATATCCCGGAGTTTAAACTGCCGGATGAACCCTCGCTCACAGATTTTGACCTTCTGCAGAAGAAAGCGCTTGAAGTCCTTTCTGAAAGACAGGAGAATGACGCATCCATATTGCTCTATAATAGCGGGAACAGTGGCGGCGCCCGACCCAAATCCGTATTCAAAGACGAGCAGGGTCACTGGCTGGTCAAGTTCCGGCATACCTATGACCCCAAGGATATCGGAGAGCATGAGTACCGTTACAATCAGATTGCGCGAGAAGCAGGAATAGACGTGCCGGATTTTCGTCTAATTAACGGAAGGTATTTCGCCTCCCGGCGTTTCGATTTGACTGAACAAGGAGAACGGCTACACGTTGCCACAGCGGGAGGCCTCTTGGGAGTATCCTTGTCCAACCCTGTTCTTGACTACTCAAACCTTCTCGCTTTGACGGGATATCTAACTCAGGACAGCGCGGCTGTCGAGGAGATGTATCGGCGTATGCTCTTCAATTATCTCACTGACAATAAAGACGATCACTGCAAGAATTTCAGCTTCTTAGTAGAAGACACCTCTGACGGTTACAAATGGAAACTCGCGCCGGCCTACGATCTAACGCTTTCCGTAAACGGCTATAACGGAGAGCACGCGACCTCGGTCAACGGAAAGGGACGGCCGACACTCAACGACTTCATCTCAGTAGGCACCTCCATAAAGCTAAGCGAAAGACGCTGTCGTCAGCTCATCGACCGCCTCATAGAGGCCACACGCCCCATAGCCCGCTACGAAATCAAATGAGGTCCATTCATCGGTTGTGTTTCATTGAGGGTGTTTTGTGAAATAAATATGACTATTATGATAGAGCATCTTTTCTTTCATATAACATTCAGATAAAATTTGCTGGCTGCTCTTTCATGGTATGTGAAAAAATCATAAATAAGAATGATTTTGGGACTTTGAGTAAGGTTTAACGATTGCTCTTTATGTCATTGTGTTGGCGGTAGTTAGCCGCGAGAGGGCGTACAGAGGACAGATAAGGACGTGACGGAGGGCTCCTGTTTCGGGGTCGGTATAGTCAAGTTGACCCACGTTCTCAAGTGAGGTGCGTATACCGTCGGTGAGCGACTTCTCACGCATGAAGAGCCAAAGACTCTTCATACCACCGCGTGTCCCGGCCTTTACCTCCACGGGGCATACCTTTCGGTTACGGACAATGAGGTAATCAATCTCTGCCTGGGAGTTGCGCGCGGCTCGCTGCCAGTAAAACAATTCGTACCGAAGATTAGGCGTATGATATCTACGGAGCTCCAATCCGGCGAACATCTCTGTGATTCCTCCTTTATTGACTAATTCCGTAGGATTTTCGGTCAATATCCGCGTGATTTCCTCACTTCCCTCTCCGACCCATAAACTCAACATCCGCAACATCAATCCGGTATCCATTACCATCATCTTACGGACTTCGTAGTCAGCCTCGGCTCCCAAGGGAAGTCCGTTTCCAGCCGACCGTGTAACCGGTACGCAGAGTCCGGCAAGTATCAATAATTCAAGTGCTTTCTTAACCTCGGGGGTTGAATAGCCACCTCCCACTTCAGAATATACGAACTTTGAACCGGTCTGAAGAGCTACGCTTCGAAATACCTGTCTCAGCAATGCCGGGGAAACCTTTTTCTTATATTTAGGGAAATCAGATTCATAGCTGACCAATATATCCTCCTGCACCTCCTGAGCTTGAAGATAATCATGGCTTTCCACCCATCGGGCAACGGCCTCGGGCATTCCTCCGACAATCAAATATGTGCGGAATAGAGAGACGAGCCGTTCATGGATTGCCGGACTAAGAGGTTGCTCGGGTGTGACACTGTTTCTCATTTCAATCAGACCGTGACCGCCGTCAGCCTCAACAAACTCATCGAATGTCATCGGATACATGAAGAGCGAATGGATTCGCCCCACTCCAAAGGTGGGAAGTTCCTCTAACGCAAATTCAAGGAGCGAACCGGCCGCTATTACATGTAATTGGGGCATATCTTCCTTGAAAAAGCGTAGCGCCATTATCGCCTCGGGACATTGCTGGATCTCGTCGAGGAATAATAGCGTCCTCCCGGGTTCAATAGGGTGTCTCGTAATGGCAGCTAACTCACTAACGATACGAAAGACATCGAGGTTTTGTGAAAAGAGCCTTTTAAAATCAGGGTTCTTCTCAAAGTTAATTTCAACGAACGACTCGAACGATTCGCCGAGGTGTCGAACAGCCCAAGATTTTCCGACCTGACGCGCACCCCTGACCAATAGTGGTTTATGAATGGCACGATCCTTCCATTCGGCTAAATATGAATCAATCAGACGAGAGTAGTACATATCACTGATAATTAATACACAAAGGTAGCGATTTAATCAAATCCAAACAAATAAAACGGCGATTTTAGACGAAATCCAAACATTTAAAACCGCGATTTTTGACGAAATCCAAACATTTAAATAGGCGATTTTTGACGAAATCCAAAGATTTAAAATAGTGATGGTGATGAAATCCAAAGAATTTCGTAAATTCTGTGGACTTTTCTGTACATGTCGCTAACCTGTTGAATCACTGCAAAATTACAAAAAATAGATGGTTCAATTGGCCAAAAACTACAAAAAATCGAGGGTTCAATTGGCCGAAAACTATAAAAAATCGAGGGTTCAATTCACTGAAAACTACAAAAAAATGAGGGTTCGGAGTGGTTTTGGCTGGAAGACAGCGCTATTGTGTGAGAAACTATTGTTGGTCGGTAGGGTTAGGATGGGTCGTACAAGTGTTAGAATCAGTGGGTGTACCGACCTTGGTGCAGGACTTGGAGAGGGCACAGCCACAGCAGGGTGAGGCGTGCTTGTCCTTCCTCTTGATTAAGCGGATGATGCTGACGACGCTCCAGGTCAGCGCCGCCAAGATTATGATGGCTACTATTATTAACTGTATAGTGTTCGAATCCATTATTTCCTTTATAATGACCGTATGATATATTTTGGGGAGATGCCGTCGTGGAGGGGAATCAGGATCCAGCTCGTGCGTGAACATGTTAAAGGCTTGTCCCTACAATTCCGCACCTGCCAACGGCAATGTCCCTTCAAAAAGTGAACATGCCAAAGGCATGTCCCTACAAATCAGTACCTGCCTGACGCATGATACTTACTTCGTGCCGATGCGCTGGCCGGTGTTGTCCCGAAGGACGTCGAGGGTTATGCGGCGAATCATGTCTTTGAGCTGGTCGACGAACTCGGCCGGCGAATACTCTCCGCGTTCTATGGCTCGCAGACGGCCCTCCCAGATTCCGGTCAGCTTCGCGCTCTTCAGCAACTCCTCCTTTATCGTGTCGATGAGGTCACACCCTGCCTGGGTGGCCCTAAGCGACTTGCGCTCCTTGCGGATATACTGACGCTTATACAGGATTTCGATGATGGCTGCCCTGGTTGAGGGACGCCCGATGCCGTTGGCCTTCAGCTGCTCGCGCAGCTCCTCATCCTCAATCTGTGAGCCTGCGGTCTCCATAGCCTTGAGCAGAGTGCCCTCGGTGTAATACTTAGGTGGCTGAGTAGTCTTCTTTCCGATAAAAGGTGCGTGAGGACCCTTCTCGCCCTTCACAAACGGGGGTAAAGTCTGCTGGTCGTCATCCTTATTCTTACTATCTTCTCCAGCCTCCTCGGCCTTATCCTTTTGATATACCACTTTCCACCCTGGGTCGGTGATGACCTTTCCGGAAGCCTTGAAGTTATATCCCTCAGCCTTGCCCTCGACGGTTGTCTGTTCAAACTCACAGTCAGGATGGAAGACCGAGATAAAGCGACGCGCCACAAGATCGAAGATATTCATCTCTGCCGGAGAGAGACCTCCCCGAACGGGCTGGCCGGTAGGAATGATGGCATGGTGGTCCGTCACCTTTGAATTGTCGAATACCTTCTTGCTCTTACGGAGCTTTCCCTTGCGGATAGGGGTGAGAATCGGCTCATACCTCTCCATGAGCGAGCCCAATATCGGTCCGCATTTAGGATAGACATCGTCGGTAAGATAGGTAGTGTCCACGCGGGGATAGGTCGTCAGTTTCTTCTCATACAGGCTCTGGATGGTGCGCAGCGTCTCCTCGGCACTCATATTGTACTTGCGGTTGGCCTCGACCTGAAGCGACGTCAGGTCGAACAGCCGCGGCGGAGCCTCCTTGCCCTTCTTCTGACGCACGTCCGTTATCTCAAACTCCGTCCCCTTCAGCTTCTCCACGACCTCCTTAGCCTTTTCTTCTACATCAAAGGGCTTCAGGGTAGAGGTGAAGACAACGTCGCGGTACTTGGTCCGCAGTTCCCACGAATCCTTGGGCACGAAGTTCTCTATCTCGCGCTGGCGATTGACCACCAGCGCAAGGGTAGGGGTCTGTACCCGGCCTACGGACAAAGGGGGCTGTTTGGTTTGAGAGCGGTCCGAAGGCCTGTATTTCAGCGTATAAAGTCGCGTCGCATTGATGCCGAGAATCCAGTCGCCGATTGCGCGGCAGAGACCCGCGAGATAAAGTGTCTCCAGGTCCTTCTCCGGACGCAGGTGTTTGAACCCCTCGCGGATGGAGTCGTCAGTGAGCGAGGATATCCAGAGGCGTTCAACGGGTTTGTCGCATCCGGCCTTCTGCATCACCCATCGCTGAATAAGCTCACCCTCCTGCCCGGCGTCGCCACAGTTGATGACCTTGTCGGCCTTCTTTATCAGCTCCTCTATCACCGAGAACTGATGCTGCACCCCCTTGTCGTCCATCAGCTTGATTCCGAACCTGTCGGGAATCATCGGCAGGGCCCCCAAAGACCAGAAGCGCCACGAGGGATTATAGTCGGCCGGTTCCTTGAGCGTACAGAGGTGGCCGAAGGTCCAGGTCACGCAATACCCGTTACCTTCGAAAAATCCGTCTCGCTTGGTGTTGGCTCCGATGATGGCCGCTATGTCCTTGGCGACGCTTGGTTTCTCGGTTATGCAGACAATCATTTAGAGGGTCTCAGCTTTGTTTCATTAGAGTTTTTTGGCTTCGTTCCAGATCTCGTCCATTTCGGCCAAGGTCATCTCCTTCAATGACTTCCCGAGTTCGTGAGAGCGTTTTTCGAGGTGGTTGAAGCGTTTGATGAACTTGCGGTTTGTCTTTTCCAGGGCGTTCTCCGGGTCCACGCCATAAAGCCGTGCGGCGTTGATGACTGAGAACATGAGGTC
Source organism: uncultured Sangeribacter sp. (assembly GCA_964618395.1). Lineage (GTDB taxonomy): Bacteria > Bacteroidota > Bacteroidia > Bacteroidales > Muribaculaceae > Lepagella. The sequence continues at coordinate 34,842 of CAZUAK010000003.1, read as the reverse complement.
TCCGAACTCCTCCTCGGTGCGCGCGGCGTCGTGGTTGCGGATCTCAGCCTCGACCTCTGCGACTTCTTCCTTGACTTTTTCCCAGACCTGTTCGCGGTCCTCCCAGTCGAAGCCGACATTCCGAGCCTTCTCCTGGATGCGGTTGGCCTTTATCATAGCCGGCAGGGCGGAGGGCACGCCGGCGAGTACCGTCTTGTTTCCCCCCTTCTCCTTTAGTTTGATTTGCTCCCAGTTCTGGAGCACATCTTCGGCTGTCTCCGCCTTCACGTCACCGTATATATGGGGGTGGCGGAATTTCAGCTTTTCGGATAGTGTTGTCATCACGTCACCGATGTCGAAACGGCCCTGTTCGGAGGCTATTTTGGAATAGAATGCGACATGAAGCAGCACGTCGCCGAGTTCTTTCTTAATATTGGGGACATCGTCGGCGATGAGTGCGTCGGCGAGTTCATATATCTCTTCGATAGAGTTGGGGCGGAGGCTTTCGTTTGTCTGTTTGGCATCCCAGGGACACTTTTCGCGCAGTGTGTCGAGCACGTCGAGGAATTCCCCGAAGGCCTTCAGTTGTTCTTCTCTTGTCATCGTTTTTGAGTAGTCTAAAGGAGAGTGATAGGTATTGGAGAGAGGTGGTATTTTGCGTGGCAAATGGAGTACAAAGTTACAAAAAGTTGGTGAAATGGTGAAATGTGGGGCGTAATTGCGAAATAGCGGAACCGGAAGGATTGAAATAAAAAATTATTTTTGTAAATTTGCAGGCTGACAAAGTGCCTTCGGCACCGCGGACCGGGCTTCGCCCGACCACCGCTCTTTGCAGCCGTGCGAATTTGAGAAATTTGCAGGCTGACAAAGTGCCTTCGGCACCGCGGACCGGGCTTCGCCCGACAACCGCTCTTTGCAGCCGTGCGAATTTGAGAAATTTGCAGGCTGACAAAGTGCCTTCGGCACCGCGGACCGGGCTTCGCCCGACAACCCTGTATAATTTTGAATACATGTTAAATCTGATCGATAATAAAAAGGTTAAGGAGTTTGAGCAGGTCGTGGAGCGCTCGGCCCGCGTCGTGTTGACGTGTCATGTTCGTCCGGACGGCGACGCAATCGGCAGCACGCTCGGACTCGCCCATCTTCTTCGGAGTTTCGAGAAAAGCGTGACGGTCGTCGTCCCTGACCGCCCTCCGCGCTCACTCGCGTTTTTGCCGGGTTTCAAGGATATAGCAATCTATACCCGTCATGATCCGTATGTGACGCGTGTCATGTCTGAGGCCGATCTACTGATAGGCTGCGACTTCAACAAGCTCTCAAGGCTCGACCAGATGGCAGACCTTTTTGCCGACGCTAAGTGCTTCAAGGTCCTCATTGACCATCATCAAGGTCCGGATGACTTCTGCGACCTCACCATCTCCTATCCCGAGATGTCGTCTACCTGCGAGTTGCTGTTCCGCGTCATCGCCGCAATGGGGCTCTATCCGGACCTGAACGTCGAGGCTGCCACCTGCATCCTGACCGGCATCGTCACCGATACGCGCAACTTCACGGTGAACTGCAAGAATCCCGACATATATGAGGTTCTGGCACGTCTGATGGAGAAGGGGGCCGACAAGACGAAGATCGTGAAGGAGGCGCTGCTGACCCAGTCGTTCTGGAGCGTGAAACTCCAGGCCTACGCCATCGCCGAACACCTCGAGCTCTTCGATGACGGGAAACTGGCACTCGTCTCGCTGAATGCCGACGAGCTTGAACGGTTCCATTATGAACGCGGCGACACGGAGGGTCTGGTCAACACGGCCCTGAATATCCGTGGCGTTCGCGCTGCCTTCTTCTTGCGTCAGGATGAGGACGGCGTCAAGGTCTCGGCCCGCAGCGAGGCTCCCTTCAACGTCGCCGAAATCTGCGAAAAACTCGCCGGGGGCGGCGGCCATCTCCAGGCGGCCGGCGCCGAATATCGCGGCTCTCTCGAAGACTGCCGGCGCGACCTGCTCAACATCCTCGGCGTCAAGGAAACACCCGCTGCAGAGAATGTTAAAGACGACTGAGCAGCGGAGGCTGTCTTTACCGCGGTCGCTCAGTCTCCTGACAACGACAGTAACGGCTGTCGGTGAGTAACCTAACAACGACATTAAATGAAGAATATACATATATCCATACTGGCCGCGCTGGCTTTCCTCTCGATGGCGTCATGTAAGGACGACACGAGCTATTCAGACCTGCTCAAAGAGGAGGAGAAGTCGGTAAACGCCTATCTGGCCAACCAGCGTGTGGAGACTTCCATACCCCCTGATTCGGTGTTCATCACCGGAAGCGACGCTCCGTTCTACCGGATGGACGATGACGGCTATCTCTACATGCAGGTCGTCAACGCGGGCGACCGCAATGACCGTCCGCAGCTCAATGACCAGGTTTATTTCCGCTTCACCCGCTACAACCTCAACAACTGGCATGCCTCAGGGGCATGGATTGCGGAGGGAAACTCCGACAACCTCAACAATGGCCTGGGGGCCACGAGTTTTGTCTTCGGCAACACCTCGCTGGCAAACTCCGCCCTGTATGGAAGCGGAATCCAGACCCCGCTCTACTATCTCGGATACAACTCAGAGGTCAACCTGGTGCTCAGAAGCTACTACGGCTTCTCCACAGACGCCTCGGCCTGTATCCCCTATATGATAAACCTGCGCTACTTCAAGGCGGAATACTGAACCGCTGACGCTCTGCCACGCGGTTTATCATATAATTATGTGTCCTTTCACGGCAGGTGCCAAAGGGGATGTCCATAACAACAAACTGTAAAACCTAAAAAATCGAAGATAATGTCTCTCATAAAATCCATATCCGGTATCCGCGGAACCATCGGAGGTCGCTCCGGCGAAGGCTTAGGCGGTGTCGACATCGTTAAGTTTACGGCTGCATACGCCGAGATAATCAAACGCTCAAACAACGGCAAACCCGGTAAAATCGTAGTCGGCCGCGACGCCCGCATTTCGGGTCCGATGGTTGACCACCTCGTGACGGGCACGCTGATGGCCATGGGCTTCGACGTGATAAACATCGGCCTGGCCTCCACTCCGACAACCGAGGTTGCGGTCACCGGTGAACAGGCCTTGGGAGGCATCATCCTTACGGCCAGCCACAACCCGGTGCAGTGGAACGCCCTCAAACTCCTGAATGCGAATGGTGAATTCCTCAACGACGCCGAAGGCAAGGAAGTCATCCGCGTCGCCGAGGCCGAGGACTTTACGTTCGCCGAGGTGTTCGATCTCGGACGCGAATATAAGAACGACACATGGACAGACCGTCACATCGACGCCGTGCTCTCACTTCCCCTTGTGGACGTGGAGGCTATCAGAAAGGCCAACTTCCGTGTGGCCGTCGATGCTGTCAACTCTGTCGGCGGCGTGGCCATACCCCGTCTGTTGAAGAAACTCGGTGTCAAGGAGGTCGTAGAGCTCAACTGTGAGCCGACGGGCAAATTCTCCCACACACCGGAGCCGATCCCCGAGAACCTCACCGGCATCTCCGACCTGATGAAGACCGGCGTGGCCGATGTCGGCTTCGTGGTTGACCCGGACGTTGACCGCCTGGCCATAGTGATGGAGAACGGCGAAATGTTTGTCGAAGAATACACCCTCGTGGCCGTCGCCGACTATGTCCTCGGGCACACCCCCGGCTCGACAGTCTCCAACCTTTCGTCCTCGCGCGCGCTTCGTGACGTCACCCGCTCTCACGGATGCGACTACTCGGCCGCTGCCGTAGGCGAGGTCAACGTGGTGGCCAAGATGAAAGAGACCGGCGCCGTCATCGGCGGTGAGGGCAACGGCGGAGTCATCTATCCCGAGCTGCACTACGGACGCGACGCGCTCGTCGGTGTGGCACTCTTCCTCACCCTCATGGCCAAGAGCGGAAAGAAGGTGACCGAGCTCAAGGCCGGCTATCCGCAATACGCCATCGCCAAGAACAAGATTCAGCTGACGCCCGAACTTGACGTTGACGCAATCCTCGAAGCCGTCAAGGAGAAATTCTCAAACGAGGAGATAACCGACATCGACGGTGTCAAGATCGACTTCGCCGACAGCTGGGTACACCTCAGAAAGTCAAACACCGAGCCCATCATCCGCATCTACAGCGAGGCTTCGGACATGGAGACCGCCGAGGACCTCGCCCGCGAGATAATGAAAGTCATAAACGAGATAGCCTCCAAATAAGCCGAGACAAATGCTGAAACGGTTCTTCTTCAACCTGCTATCCTCCTTTGTCGGGGCCTGGATTGCGCTGACCCTGTTCGTCATGGCCCTCGTGATATCCATCATGGGCTTTGTGGGCGCCGTCGGTGCCATGGGTGGCAAATCCGCCCCCCAGGTCAAAAAGCACAGTGTGCTCAAACTCGATCTTTCCGGCATCATCGAGGAGACTGAAACCAATGCGCCGCTTGACTATCTCGGCCTGCTCAAAGGCAACGTCGAGCGGCCGAAGACACTCCGCTCAATCGTCGAGGCCCTCAAGGAGGGAAAGGTCAACGACAATATCGACGTCCTCTATATAGAATGTAACGGTGTCTCGGCATCGCTGGCGACCATCAACGCACTGCGTGAGGCCGTGGCGGACTTTAAGAAAAGCGGAAAACCCGTTTATGCCTATGGGGATAATTTAGGCACTGGCGACTACTTTATAGCCGCCCAGGCCGACTCCCTCTATCTCAACCCCGGGGGAGAGCTGCATCTCGCCGGTCTGTCGGGCACGACGCTTTACATGAAGGGCCTGTTCGACAAACTCGGAATCCAGTTCCAGGTCATCAAGGTCGGCACATTCAAGTCGGCCGTCGAGCCTTATATACTAAACGAGATGAGCGCCCCGGCCCGTGCGCAGCTCGACACCCTCTACGGGAATATATGGAACTACATAGCCACCGACATCTGCAAGACGCGTAAAATCAAGAAAGCCACCCTCGAAAACCTGATGACCGACGGCAGACTCATGCTCTCCACGGCCAAAAGCCTCGTGAAGGAGAAGCTCGTTGACCGTGTGCTCTATAAGCGCGAGATAGACAACATCATGGGCCGTCTGACCGGAAACGATCCCGAAGACGTGAACTATGTCGACATAGAGACGCTCGCCGGTGCTTCGGTAGACCTCGGGGGTTATGACAGCAAACGTCAGGTGGCGGTTCTGTACGCCACTGGTGACATAGCCGAGACGCCCGGTGCGGGCATAAACTGTGACAAACTCGTGCCCGTCATTGTCGAACTCGCCGACAACGATGACGTCAAGGGCCTCGTGTTGCGCGTCAACTCTCCCGGAGGCTCCGTCTTCGGGTCCGAACAGATAGGGGAAGCGCTCGACTATTTCAAGTCAAAAGGCAAGCCCTTCGCCGTCTCGATGGGCGACTATGCGGCCTCGGGGGGCTATTGGATTTCATGCTCGGCAGACAGAATCTTCGCTGACCCGTTGACCATCACCGGCTCCATCGGCATCTATGGCCTGATTCCCAATGTAGCGGGCCTGGCCGAAAAGATAGGCGTGCATCCGCAGACTGTCTCCACCAATCCCTCGAGCAACTATCCGACCATGTACACCCCGATGAACGAGAGTCAGCTCGCACAGATGCAGGCCATGATTGAGCGTGGATACGACAAGTTCATCACCCGTGTGGCCGATGGACGCGGAATGACTAAAGAACAGGTGAAGCGCATAGCCGAGGGCCGGGTATGGGATGCACAGACCGCCCTCAAGATAAAGCTCGTCGACCAGCTCGGCGGCCTCTCAGACGCGACCAAATGGGTAGCCAAGAAGGCCGACATGAAGGTTGACGACTATGATGTCGTCTACTATCCGGAAGTGAAGCAGGAGTGGCTCGACCTCATCCTGCAGAACAAGGTGGAACTCCCCGAGCAGTTTGCCGAAATCCTGAAGCCCGGAGTGGACCAGCTCTTGGTGCGCGAGGCGCAGAGGGTGCTGACCATGCAGCCGGCCCAGGCGCGCATGATACCCTTCAAGGTACACCTCTGAGCTGATGCTCCCTGAGTTTAGCAAATTGCCTTTGGGATAAAGCCCATGTAACAGGAAATAAAGAGGTAAGATAACAAACAAGAGGCCTAATCATCACCGTTAATCCCCGACCTTGTATGTCTCCAAACAAGACTACCAACAATATTCTGACCGCCCTCCTGACCCCGCTCTCGTGGGGTTACGGGGCTGTCACATGGATACGCAACAAGATGTTCGATCTCGGTTTCATACTCAAGGAAAAGGAGTATGAAATCCCTGTCGTCGGCGTCGGGAACCTGACAGTCGGTGGCACCGGCAAGACCCCGCACGTCGAGTATATCCTTCACAACCTGTCGGGGAGGTACAAGATAGCGGTGCTGAGCCGAGGCTATAAACGGAAGACCAAAGGCTTCATCCTGGCCAACCGCCACTCCTCGCCGTCCGATATCGGTGACGAGCCGCTTCAGATTTTCAGAAAATTCGGCGGAAGGGTCCGGGTGGCCGTCTGTGAAAGCCGACGTCGTGGAATCGAGACGTTGCTGGAGACTTTCCCTGACCTCGACCTCATCGTGCTTGACGACGCCTTCCAGCACCGCTATGTCAAGCCGAAGGTCTCGATACTGCTGACCGACTACAGCCGCCCGTTCTACTCTGACCGGATGCTCCCCCTCGGCCGGCTTCGCGAAAGCGGTCTTCAGGCAAACCGCGCCGATATGGTCATCGTCACGAAGTGTCCGCCGGATATCTCGCCCATAGACATACGCATAGTGCGTAAGAAGCTGAATCTCATGAAGTTTCAGAGTCTCTTCTTTTCCACTTACAGCCATACGGACATCCGCCCCGTCTTTCAAGACGAGGCCCGTTATCAGGTATCGCTCGACTCTCTGACAGCGGCCGACTCGGTCCTTCTGCTCACCGGAGTGGCCAATCCCCGCGGCTTCATCCGGTATTTCAAGCACTTCCCCTTCAAGGTGAAGGTGGACCACTATCCGGACCACCATGACTTCAGCCGCCGTGACATATCCGAAATCGAGGAGACATTCAGTAAACTGAAAGGTGCACGCAAGATAATCGTCACCACCGAGAAGGATGCTGTGCGGTTGCTCCACAACCCCTACTTCCCCCACAAATTGAAGTCATACATCTTCTACCTCCCTCTCGAGGTGAGGATGCTCGACGGTCCGAGCGGTGACTTCATAGATGCCCTCGCCGACGCCATCGAGGGGAGGACACGCATGTCCTCTTATATCGATGCCGAGCAGGCCGAGGCCACCAGCGCCTACGAGCGTATCTCCGGAGAAGACCCATCCCCCGAAGAGGCCGACGACGCAGAGGATTCAGCTCCCGTACCCCCCGAAGCTACACATCTCCGCGACCCTTATCCTCGCGACACTCATCTCGGTGACACTTATCCCCGAGACAGTTATACGCAAGGTAGGACGTCCGAGCCCGATAGGCCCGAAAGGCCCGCTCAATCCGGTCGCCCCTTCTTCACCTCGGACGACATCCCGGCCGACGACGGCTTCGACACCGAATGATACTTTGACAAAAAAGCGAGGCTACCCGACTAAGTGGTAGCCTCGACTTTGCCTTTTTTTAGAGTGCTAAGAGAGCGACGAAGTCTCCAGAAGCACTTTTGATTGTGCAAAAATAATACTTTTATTCTTAAAGACAAAATTTCTGCGAGAAATTGTGTTATAAACTTTTCAGATATATGAGAAATTAGGGATAAGGGGCTTGAATGCCGGTGAGGCTTTGCACAACCTTTCATAGAGGCTATTTATCTCCTTACCCATTTCTGTCGCTCGGTTCGCTGAAATAGTCCCCATTATATATTTTATAACGCGGAGCGCCCCTATAATATTGTTTCGCTCTACCGGGGTGGAACCTGCAGGTCCACGACGTATTGCCTGGGGTAGTTTGAAGTCGTACAAAAGATGTCCGTGAGCGCAAGCATTGCGGACTTGTCGGATAGTGTGCATGTAGCTAACGAAAGTGACGACTTGCCGGATGCCGAACTTGTGGGCGATCAAGATTTGATCGTCTTTATCTTTAAGTTGCTCGTATAGTTTCATCACTGCCCCAAATGTCATAAATTCAAGCGTCTTCCATGCAGGTGCGAAGCGGTCCGTTGGGTTCTTACGGTGGTGACGGTGTATTATAGGGTTACGGCGGAAATCTTCATTATAAACTTTGTGACCGAAGTCCGCACAATAAGAAGGGTCTACGACAGTGGGTGTCACAAACCATATGGGATTTGTGGCATACTTATTCGACAGGTTGTAGATAATAGATGTACGAAAGGCAATTTCGATGCGATTGAGGTATCGCATGAGCAGCAGACGGAGGTCGCAGTCGAAGTAATAGAGATTGACCACATCCTCAAAAGTTGCCCCCTTGACATACTCGTGTGTACGATGATCGAGTTTGGGGTAAGACTTTTCAAAAGGAAAGAGGTAGAAGCCAAGGCGATAATATCCTACGTCTTCGAGGATTTCTCTCGCCTTTTTTTTGTCGGCTATGGTGAGGCCTCTCTTTTCCAAGAGCGCGATTTGTTGGTCTATCGTAGTTGCCTTTTTAGCCATATTTTGGGTTTTAAGTCGCAAATGTAATCAAATAATCCCAGTAATCCCATTCATACGGTTCTTGATGTGGACGTCGGGTTTGGATTTTCCTAACTCGTAGGGTAAGGCGTCGTTGTTGAGATGGGAGTCGTAATAGAGGATCTTATCAAGAACAAGGGGGGCGCCGTTGTAGGTGAGTTAATCATACGGCTGATCATGATTTATGCCAATGACAAGATTCTCGCTTCGATGATTTGAAGTTCCTCTTTCACGAGGCGATAATCGTTGAGGTGCATAATCTCTGCAATCTCCATTAAACCTTTGTTTTCGGCCAGATAGTAATAGAGGATAAGACGTTGTTCCTCGGAAAGAATGTCTCCGAGCCGAGGACGTAAAGCCGTGTAGACGGCTTGAAACATATCGAGTTTTTCTTTTCTTATATTCATAATGCGTTATGGGATTGAAGCCCGACGGTCAAGACCTTTGGCTTGATTTACGAAAGCGCGGTGGTGGTGTGGCAACTCCATTATGAGTGATACTCGGCCCTGCTATTAACGAGCATAATCATTTCTTTTAAGGTAAGAGGGATATAATATTCATAATTCCCCATTTTCTTATCATATGATTTTTCGTATATAAGAGTATGGTTATCAACATCTATCTCATATACAATCCCAGTTTGATAATCTATAATAGTAGATTCTGTCGGTACCTCCATTGAAATAATGTTATCAATGGTTATGAGTACCATTAAGCCGCCTTGACCGGCATCAGGCAATTTTAATTGTCTTGGTTCTTTATCCATTGTTATAGTTTTGAATGTTAGTTAAGTACCCTTCTTACAACGGTCGATATAGGCACGAATACGTTTGTTGTAGCTGAAAGACCCACAAAACTCGTGCCATATCAGATTATCCGTTATTTCGTAGAAATCAGCCATAGTCAATTACTTAGCTTGCGAAAAGGAAACCGTTGTTTTGAGATGCTCGGATAATGAACTGGTTGCAGAGCAGTTCTTTTTTCTCGCGGAAAGTCGGTCGGTCGTAGCTGTCAGGCAATGTGCGGTCAAGAGTATCACCAACGAACAATATAAAGGAACTTTTCTTTGAGCTATCCTTATACCAGTCTGTTGTCAACAACGTATCTTGGTTTTCTTTGAGCTTGATAAGCAAGTCGCGGGCAGCCGCTTTGACCTTTACAATATCCTCCTTTGAGAGATTATCTTTACGAAGGATATCGAATACTTCAAGTTCTTCCTCAGTCAGACCTTCCTCCGATGCACGGCGTTGTTCCGTTGTCATACGGCTAAGCAAGTCAATGAGTTCTTGAATTGCTTGTTCAGACTCGATGCTTCCTGCATTATAACGGTCGATGATGCGTTGAAGTTCGTCTGCAAAAGGGCGACGCTCGCTGTTTTGATTCAGCATCGCATCGAGTTTTTGAGAGATGAAATCCTCAAGGTCGGCTATTTCTAGTGCTTTGCATTTCGACTCGCCATATTGCTCGCGAAGTTTGTCAATATCCAGACGGCTTAGGTCAAACTCTCCAAATTCCTTTATTGTATATTCTCGGTTCTCTGCCGGACCATCTCCCTTGGGGACTATGCTCTGGTTGAGCAAGTCCTTGATGCGTCGGCGAGCAGAGTCAAGATTGCCACGGTCAACGGCATTATCCATAACCTTACGGAGGTAGTGGATAACCTCAGCCATTACAAATTCCTCCTTGATACTTATAATGTCGGGCAGACACTCGTCATAAATCTGCGAGATTGTATTGTCAAATACCGTAAATTGGGCCTTACGCTCAATAGGATTCGCAAGAATATTGGCGTATTGGTCGAAAAGAGAGATTTGATTGAAGGTTTTATTGAGATCAATAATCTTCTGCAAATCAATGTCAAGACTACGGCACCAACCCACACATCGAGCAATTGTCTCTCTAAGATGAGTGTAGAGGACATCGAGCGTCATTGCCACAGGCGAGTCGGAGCCGTCGTCGGAAGTACCTGAGTTGTCGGTTTCTTCTTCCTCTCCGTCGCCGAGTGCGTCGCCATAGATGGCAAAGGCTTTCTTCAAACTACCGAAAATATTGCAGTATGAGATAATCTGACCACAAGATTTCTCGCGACCGAGTACATCGGGGGTCGAACACCTACGATTGGCACGCGCGATAGTTTGCATAAGGTTTTGCCCTGCAAGAGGCTTATCCATGTAAAGGGTTGAAACCATCGGCGAGTCAAAGCCGGTGAGCCACATGGAGCAGACGAAAACAATGCGTAAGGGATTAGTCTCGTCACGGAATAGGTCTTGAAGCTCCTGTCCTTCTTCGTTAACATCGTTCATACGCTCACGGTGCGGCCGGAGGTTCAAGCCCTCGGCAGCGAAACGCTCATCATCTCCTGGGCTTTCACTAATCACGACTGCCATGTCGGTTGAGCGCATCCAGTCGCGGATTTTCAGTTTTATTTTATATTCTTCGGACGAAGGATTCATCGAAATGAGCTCGTGGTTGAGTTGGGAGATTTTCTGCTCCCACTTTGCTTTGACGAGGTCATACATCCTTACGGCAGTAAATCGGTCAACGCTCACAACCATAGCTTTACCGAGATATCCACGATTGATAATGTGTTCTACAATATCATCGGCTATTTTATTGAGTCGCGCAGGGCGGCGCAGAATTTCAAGTTCTTTGGCGTGTTCACGCTCAACGCGCTGGCGGCTGGCGTCGTCAAGTTCTTCATCCTGAAGAATACGGATGAAGTCAGAACTGAACGTTGGATTTTCGTTTTGCACTTCGGGCAGGTGGTTGCGGTAAGTCAAGCGGACTGTCGCTTCGTCTTGCACTGCCTGACTGAAGTTATACTCGCTCACAGTTTTGCCAAACCATTTGTTCGTCAACTTTTTGCTTCCGAAAAGCGGTGTGCCGGTAAATGCCATATACTTGGCGTTGGGCAGACCTGCTCGCAGATTTTCGGCAAGCGACTTATACTGTGTTCGGTGAGCCTCGTCGATAAACACTATAATGTCATCGCGCTCTGAGAGGATTGGATATTTCTTGCGCTTATCGTAACGGAATTTCTGAATTAGCGTAAACAGGATGCGATGATCCTCACTGAGCATCCTTCTAAGTTTATCACTCGATTGAGGACGACAATCTTCAGAAGCACTCATGAAACCGCTGTGGAGGAAATTACGATATATCTGGTCGTCGAGGTCTTCGCGGTCGGTGATGATAAGGAAAGTAAAGTTGCCGGGGAAACGATTTTTGAGCAATCGGGCAAGAAAAACCATCGAGAAACTCTTTCCACTGCCTTGGGTGTGCCAAAACACGCCCATCTTTCCGCGGTCTTCTTTGTGAGGTGACCCACAAAGATACTTATACCTCTCTACTGCCCTGTTAACTCCGAGAAACTGGTGGTTCTTGGCACATATCTTCTTGGTACCGTTATAGAATATGATATAATTGCGGAGGTAGTCAAGCAGATTTTCCTTTTTCAATAACGACCTCGACATTACGTCAAGACTTATCTTCTCGTTCTCGATTTCCTCCTTATTGATTTTTTCTTCCTCAGAAGCTCTAAACCATGGGGCAAAATAAGTCCAGTCAGCATATGTAGCACCCACGCGGGTATGCCGTCCGTTGCTTGCCACAAGTACTGCGTTATAAGCCATCAATTGAGGTATGGCACTCTTATAGCGTGTAAGGTTGTCAGAGTAGGCTTGCTTAACGGGGATGTTGCTATCCTTCAGTTCAATAGTTATCAAAGGTATGCCATTGACGTATATAATGACATCTGGACGCAATCTGTACACCTCGCCTTGAATCCACAGTTGGTTAACGACATCGAATTGGTTGCTTGTCGGATCGTTCCACTCTATATATTGCACGGTGCGGAGCTCGCGCTTGCCATCGGCTTGAAGCACCGGCATACGGTAACCGTTGATTATCAGCGAGAGAATGCGGGCGTTAAGCGCGGCTGGGTCGGTATATAAGTCCAAGTCGCGTATTGCAGCCACGGCTTTATCGACATCGCTATCGTCAAAACCTCCAGGGCGGTCGGTGAGCGAAGCGTTTATGCGCTTGACCTCGCGCCGCAGGATATCAAGGTTCAACACCTCACGCTCAGAGCCACGATGCAGGTGGTCGGTGGTGTAGCAGTTGAAATGATTGTCGTAGCGCAACTCGTTACGGCACACATCAATCAGTTCTCTTTCAATATCATCTTCCTTAATATAGTATCTCATTGTGTCTCTGATTTAAGGTCTCACTTCAAGTTGACCGCTCATAAGTTGAGGCAGCAATCGGTCGCGCATCTGTTCGAGTTGGAAATTAAACTTTTTTAAGTGAGAAATTTGAGTATGTAAAGGATCTACAAAGTTGTCAAACTCTCTTCGTAGCTCCTTGGCAGGTACGAGAACCTTTATTCCAGACAATATACTTGTTGTCATACTTGGCAAAGCTGTACCTGAATTATAACTCTCCATATCAAATTCTCTTAACTGGAAATAAACAATAGTGGCGATATGATCTATTCGTGGAATAGTATAAAACATAGTATCTATACACCAAAAATGCCCCTCTACTAACATAATGTTATTAAGGGTGCCTTTGCGAGGAATTAAAACAGATTTTCCACTATAAAGGTGTTGTTTACCTTTTCTCATAATCCCTCCAGAGCCGTAAATGGGAATTTCACCATCTTCTATTTCCTTATGGTCCTTTCCGTACCTAACATCCAATAACTCTGTAACAGAGCAATATTCCCACCCTTTAGGCAAGCCGTTGACGAACTGGGTTGCTTCGTGTCCGGGGAAACGGAAGAACACGAACCACTCACGATAAGTCCGCATCGCCATTTCCTCCAATATCGCTATCCGCCGACGGTTTACCTCAATCAAGTCGTCATATTTAGATAGGATTTCGCTTATTCGATTTTGAACATTGATTGTAGGAATGGAAATCTCAATATTCTTTAATTTTTCAATCGTTAGCGCAGCTTGGGAGGAGCCGATACAGATTGAATTAAGATATGTTTTGAAAAAGGAGTTGGATATATAATAATATAAAAATTGAGGACTTACTAATTTGTGAAAATCTTTAAGCCATGTCAAATTTCCATCCTTGAAATAGAATTTATCAGTGCTCTTAACTTGATAAGGAACGCCAATAGTGCCTACTGATGTTAAGAGTATATCATCTTTGTTTGGTGCGCCAAACTTTTCTTCTAAAATTTTAAATTTTTCCTCACTGATGTATAATGGCGATGATACTTCTTCCCCTCGATTCTTTTCAATTATCTCTTTAGACCTGTAAAATGGAATCCCTTCGTCAACATAAGCTGCTGCGAAAATGCGTTTACTTGAGGTAATTGTGCACAAGTCACCGAGTCTCATAATCCTAAGATGTTAAGATTTGCAACAATACTATCCATCAACTCATTGCCTCTTTGGTTCAAAGAAGATAGTTCTTCTTTGAGTTTGCCCATAGACTCACGGAAGTCGTCGAGGTCTTCGACATCAAAGCTGACACCGACGTAGCGACCGGGGTTGAGCGAGTAGTCTTGCTCGCGGATTTCTTCGATGGTAGCCGCTTTGCAAAGGCCTATCACGTCGCGATATTTACCGTCTGGAAAATTGTCAATAAGCCACTGTCGCATTGAGGTGAAATGAGACAACTCTTTCTCAACGGCTCCCAGTTCGGAGTCGGCCTTGTCAAGACGACGCTTAATATCGGTTTTGAGGTTTTTCCCGGGATTTTCTGCAGCGAATGTTTCAACTTCAGCTAAGACGGCATTTTTCTCTCCGGCGCACCTCATACGCTCTTCGGTGAGTTCGTGGATCCGATTGTTATAATGCGTCATAAGGAGCAGCCAATGTGTCTCATCTCCTTGGTAGAGGTGACGGATACAGGCAAGGTTTGCAATATGCTCGTCGGTAAATTCGCGGTGCGCGCGGTCAATCTGCCTGTAAAAGTTTCGGGCGTTTATGAACAGCACTCGCTTGTCCTCGCGACGCGCCTTGTCGAAGAACCAAAGAGTTGCCGGCAGAGTGACCGAGAAAAACATATTGCTCGGCAGCGAAAGCATGGCACTGACAATGCCATCCTCTACAAGTCGGGCGCGAATTTCTGCCTCCGATTTTCCTGCGTCAGTGGCAATGGAGGCCATGACGAGTGCGGCTCGCCCGGTGTCGTTGAGCGCAGTAGCAAACTGGTTTATCCAAAGATAATTGGCGTTTGGAACAGTTTCTCCCTCTTTGCTTTTAGATTTGGTTTTATTTTTTGGGATGCCAAAGGTGTTAAAACGGCGGTCATCCTTAACTTTGTCATAACTGACATCGTCTATATTAAAGGGCGGATTTGCCATTACAAAATCGAAAGCTCCGAATGAATTGTGAGGGTCGCTGTAGTAGCTGTTGGCTTGAACAATATTGCCGTTCAAGCCGTGGAGAAACATATTCATTCGGGCGAGTTTTACGGTTTCGCTCTCTTTCTCAATTCCGTAAACACTTATGCGGTCGGGCCGTTCGTTGCTACGGTGAACGAAGTCGGCACTCTGCACAAACATACCTCCCGAACCGCAAGCCGGGTCAAGTATACGCCCTTGATATGGCTCGATCATCTCTACCATCAGGCGAACAACTGATGTCGGTGTGTAATATTCACCACCTCCCTTGCCTTCACTACTGGCGAACTTGCCAAGAAAGTATTCGTATACTTTTCCGAACACGTCTCCCTCTAAGTTGTGAGGTATGGTGTTTATGATTTTCAGCAAAGATGCCGTAAGAGAATAGTCGCGACTGGTTTCATCGTCATCGGTCGATTCGAGCTTGAAATACTCATCTTTAGGGAGAGACCCAACAAGTTCGGGCTTATGACGCTCTATCCCCTCCATCGCTTCCTTAATAGCTCGGGGCAGATCCTCCTGCTCACTAAGACTCAGAAGATAGTCGAAATGGGATTTTTCGGGCAAAAAGAACCCACATTTACTCAATGCAATTTCCTCGCGTGACTTAGGATTGCGTGAGTTTTGCGAAGCTGAGAACTCCGTCTCAATTTCATCCTTGAATTTATCATATTTATTCGAGGCGAAACGCAGGAATATCAACCCCAGTAGAGGCGTGGAGTATTGAGTGGATTTCAGTCCACTATCAGAACGGAGCTTATCGGCAGCTTCCCAAAGTCTATCTTCTAATTGTTTCAGTTCTTCAGCCATAATAAATAGGTTGTTTGTCCGAAGGTAGTTGCGATGTATCTTTCGAAATAACAGTTAAGGTCGCGATTTCAGTTAATCACATACATGTCAGCGGGATCTTAGCCATTCTTATCAGTTTAGTCATTATAGATACTACAAAGTTAAGAAATTTTTTCGAGACTATGTGTGTCAAATGCAAAGGTAATGCCTATATTTTTTATTGGTATTGGAAATAAGAAATGGGTGGGATTGAAACAGAGCGGACATGTTTTTTGTTATAACTATAAGCTACTTAAGAATTATCTGATATTATGGAAAAATCTATGCTTGATATGATTCGCGAGACCGCGGAGTATATCAAAAATAAAGTTGGCGAAATGCCGAAGTATGCAATCATCCTCGGTACCGGTCTGGGTGACCTCGCTGACAAAATGGAAATCACGGCCGAACTCGACTATCACGATATCCCGAACTTCCCGGTCTCCACAGTGGAGGGCCACAGCGGAAAGCTCATCTTCGGAAACCTCGGCGGCAAGTATGTCATGGCCATGAAGGGCCGCTTCCACTACTACGAGGGTTACGACATGAAACAGGTGACCTTCCCCGTGAGGGTCATGAAAGAGATCGGTGTCGAGAAACTCTTCGTTTCCAACGCCGCCGGCGGCATGAACAAAGAGTTCAAAGTGGGTGACGTGATGATAATCACCGACCACATCAACCTCTTCCCCGAGAACCCCCTTCGCGGAAAGAACTATAACGAACTCGGACCCCGCTTCCCGGCAATGACCGAAGCCTATTCTGAAAAGCTCATAAAAATCGCCGACAAGATCGGTGACGAAGAGGGTCTTCGCCTCATGCACGGCGTGTATGTCGGCACTCCCGGCCCGACATTCGAGACCCGGGCAGAGTATGAATACTTCCGCATCATCGGTGGTGACGCTGTCGGTATGTCCACGGTCCCCGAGGTCATCGTCGCCAACCACGCCGGCATGGAAGTCTTCGGAGTCTCCGTCATAACCGACCTCGGCGGAAAGGACATCACCGAAGTTCCCAGCCACGAAGAGGTACAGAAGGCTGCAATCACAGCCCAGCCCGTCATGGTCAGCCTCGTCACCAAGCTGCTGGCCGCCCTCTGATAAAAGGTTGAGACAGACAGTCGAATCGTAGGGACATGCCTTCGGCATGTTCACGTAAGGGATTGATAATCATATCTTCATATAGGAGATTGATTATCAATCCGTACAAATGTAACATATTATGAGTGAAAACAAACCCACAGAAATATCCGACCTCGGCGAGTTCGGACTCATAGACCGTCTGACAAAGGATTTCCCGCTGAAAAACGAGTCTTCCAAACTCGGGGTGGGTGATGACGCCGCCATCCTTGAGTATCCGGAGAAAGATGTGCTCGTCACGACCGACCTTCTTCTCGAAGGCATTCATTTCGACGTGCGCTACGTCCCGTTGAAACACCTTGGATACAAAGCCGCCATCGTCAACTTCTCCGACATATACGCCATGAACGGAACGCCCAGACAGATCACGGTCTCGCTCGGCGTGTCAAGCCGTTTCTCGGTCGAACACATAGATGCCATTTACTCCGGTATCCGTCTCGCCTGCGAGATGTATGGCGTGGACCTTGTCGGCGGGGACACCTCAGCCTCGGTGACAGGTTTGGTCATCAGCGTCACCTGCATCGGCGACGTAGAGAAAGGAAAGGCAGTG
Organism: uncultured Sangeribacter sp.; assembly: GCA_964618395.1. GTDB lineage: Bacteria > Bacteroidota > Bacteroidia > Bacteroidales > Muribaculaceae > Lepagella. The sequence continues at coordinate 17,388 of CAZUAK010000003.1, read as the reverse complement.
CGCCGTTCCGGAGCCAAGCCGACAGACCTTATCTGTGTCTCCGGTGACCTTGGGGCCGCTTACATGGGACTCCAGTTGCTCGAGCGCGAAAACCGTGTCGGAGCCGCCGCCGGAGCAGGGTTTCAGCCCAACTTCGCCGGCAAGGAGTATATTCTTGAACGTCAGCTGAAGCCCGAGGCACGCCGTGACATCGTCGCCATTCTTCGCGAGAAAGGGATCACTCCGACCTCGATGATGGACGTCAGTGACGGCCTTTCGTCAGAGCTTCTCCACATCTGCCGCGCCTCGGACGTAGGCTGTCGCGTATATGAAGACAAGATACCCATCGACTATCAGACAGCCCTGATGGCCGAGGAGTTGAACATGAACCTCGTGACCGCCGCCATGAACGGCGGCGAGGACTACGAGCTACTCTTCACCGTTCCCCTGGCGGACCTGAAAAAGGTCGAGAACATCAACGGCATCCACATCATAGGCTACATCACGAAACCCGAACTCGGAGCGGCCCTTGTGACGCGCGACGGCGGTGAGTTGCCCATCCGCGCCCAGGGCTGGAACGCCTTTCCGGAGAACGTAGCCAAATCTTCCGAACAGAAACCGGAGGAGACTCCCGGAGAAGAAATTGAGCCAGAGACCAAAGACGGAGCCAAGTCTGAAACTGAAGCACAGCCAGAGGCCAAAGACGAGGTTAAGGCTGAGACTGAAGCACAGCCAGAGGCAAAAGATGAGGTTAAACCGGAGACGGAAACCGACTCTAAAGAGCAGTCCGAGCCCGATGCTGAGGGTGGTAAACAGCAGACTGATGAGTAAGTATAAGATTATTTAACACTACATTTGCGCTTCACTATAATCAAATTCAGTATTTTTGCAGAGGTTTTCCCCTCCGGGAGAGCCTCTGCATGACATTGTTGAGACCCCTGTTTTTGTGAAACCGGGTCTCTACGACGGTGTCACAATCTCTCTTCTCCCCCTTCTTAAGAATAATACCATCTCATTATGAATGAAACCGTTAATATACGCGAACTGAATGACCTGATCGCTTCGAAAAGCAACTTCCTGAGCATGATACGCACCGGCATGACCCACCGGATCGTAGGACAGAAGCATCTGGTTGACTCGCTGCTGATAGCACTGCTCTGTAACGGCCATATCCTTCTCGAAGGTGTGCCGGGCCTGGCTAAGACCCTCGCCATCAAGACCCTCGCGCAGCTCGTCGACTCCAAATACAGCCGCATTCAGTTTACCCCGGACCTCCTTCCGGCCGACGTTATCGGCACGCTGATCTACAGCGTGAAGAAAGAGACCTTCGAGGTCAAAAAGGGTCCCATCTTCGCCAACTTCGTCCTCGCCGACGAAATCAACCGTGCTCCGGCCAAGGTGCAGTCTGCTCTGCTTGAGGCCATGCAGGAGCGTCAGGTGACCATCGGCGACGAGACCTTCCCCCTTGACCGTCCCTTCCTCGTCATGGCGACTCAGAACCCCATCGAGCAGGAAGGAACATACACCCTGCCCGAAGCGCAGACAGACCGTTTCCTGCTCAAGGTCATCATCGGCTATCCGACCAAGGCCGAGGAGAAGGACATCATCCGTCAGAACATCATGGGTGCCCGCGAGGATATCGCCCCCGTTGTCAGCACCGCTGATGTCCTCGAAATCCAGAAACTCGTTCAGAAAATATATATCGACGAGAAGATTGAGAACTATATCGTCGACATTGTTTTCGCCACCCGCGAGCCTGCCAAGTACGGTCTCACCGACCTCTCGGACATGATAGGCTACGGCGCCTCTCCGCGTGCTTCGATCAGCCTCGCCCTGGCTTCGAGGGCATACGCCTTCCTTCAGGGCCGCGGCTACGTGATCCCCGAGGATGTGCGCGCCGTCTGTCACGACGTCATGCGTCACCGCATCGGACTGACCTACGAAGCCGAGGCGAACAACCTGACCACCGACGATATTATCACCGATATCCTCGACAAGGTCGAAGTCCCCTAAGTTACACTTAGGGATTAACCTAAGAAGAACTTGGGGATTAACCTAAGAACCACTTAGGGATTCATAACAGATACACATGGATTCAAAAGAACTGCTGAAGAAAGTCCGTCGGATAGAGATCAAGACCCGTGGCCTGAGCCGGAACATGTTTGCCGGCGAATACCATTCGGCCTTCAAGGGGCGCGGAATGATGTTCTCCGAGGTGCGCGAGTATCAGCCGGGTGACGACGTCCGCGACATTGACTGGAACGTCACGGCGCGCCACAACAAGCCATACGTGAAGGTCTATGAGGAGGAACGCGAGCTGACCCTGATGTTGCTGGTCGACGTCAGCGGGTCACGCCTCTTCGGCTCTAAAGGACAGTCAAAGATGGAGATGATGGCCGAGATAGCGGCTACCCTCGCATTCTCTTCACTCCAGAACAACGATAAGGTCGGCGTCATCTTCTTCAGTGACAAGATAGAGAAGTTTATCCCTCCCGCAAAGGGGCGTAAGCAGGTCTTGCTCATCATCCGCGAAATCATAGACTTCACGCCTTCGAGCAAGGGGACCGACATCGGTGTCGCCTTGCGGTTCATGACCAACGCCATCAAGAAACATTGCTCGGCCTTCCTCATTTCGGATTTCATTGACCATCATGACTATTCACAGTCCATGATGATAGCGAACCGCAAGCATGAGCTCGCGGCCATCCAGGTCTATGACACGCGCGATGCCAAGCTGCCGGACGTGGGGCTTGTGCGCATGGTCGATATGGAGACCGGCCTTGACCGCTGGGTCGACACCGGCTCGAAACGTGTCCGCAATGCGTGGGAGAAGGCCTGGTACGAAAGGCAGCAGTGGCTCTCTTCGACCACTTCGCGATGCGGTGTAGACATGGTGAGCGTCTCCACTACAGAAGACTACGTCAAGGGTCTTCTGTCGCTCTTCCGCAAAAGGACCCGCTGACCTCGCGATAACCCCCGCATTTCCTCACAGGAGCATCCCTTTAACCCAAACGAGTGTCCCAACCAGAAAGTGGACCCCAAACGGAAAGAGGCTTCAGACGGAAAGCGGACCTAAAACGGAAGGAGAGGATAAGAGAATATTAATAAAGAACTAATGAATCTTTTCAAAAAGATATTGTTGGTGGCGTCTCTGGGCGCGGCTGTCGCCGGTCCGGCCTCGGCCGGCCCCGTCACGGTGTCCGCACGCCTTGACTCTGTCAAGATGCTGATGGGAAACGTCACCACGGTCAATCTCGAGGTCGTTCAGGATGAGAAGGCCAAGGGTGACTCCCCGTTGCTCCGGCTCGCTGCCGAGAGGGGGAGGGCCACTGTGGTCGGCGACACCGTCGAGATAGGCGCACCCCTTCAGATAGACACTGTCAGGCTCGGTTCGGGAAGACTCCAGATAAACTATCAGGTCCCCGTCCAGGCCTTTGACTCGGGTACATACGTGCTTCCCCCGTTCTTATACGTGGCCGGGCATGATTCAGCCTATACGAAATCACTGAGTCTTCAGATTGTTCCCGTCATGGCCCTCGCGACGGACTCCATATCGCCGATGGCCGGTGTGGTCGCTCCCAAAGGGGCCTCAATCCTGGACTCCGTCCCTGACTTCCTATATTATTACTGGTGGATTATCCTTCTGGTGCTCCTCCTGGCGGCCGGTATCTTCTGGTACGTCTCGCGCCGTAAGGTCAACAAACCGATTGTGCCGAAGCCGGTGAAGGTTATCGATCCCGCCGACGAGGCCCTCGGCGCGCTGCAGAACCTGAAGGACCGCAAGCTCTGGGAGCAGGGCCGCGACAAGGAATACTTCACGGAGCTGACCGATATCCTCCGCCGCTATCTTGTCCGCCGTTTCGGCATAAACGCCATGGAAATGACTTCGGCACAGATTGTCAAGGCCCTGGCCGACTCAGAGGCCAACCGCAGCCGTGAGTTTGTCCGCAGCGTGCTCAACATGGCGGATTTCGTCAAGTTCGCCAAAGTGCGTCCGTTGCCCGCCGATAACGTGGATGCATATAACAGTGTGTATAACTTTGTGAAGGAGACGGCCCAAAAGGAGACAGCCCAAAAGGAAGCGCCTGCAAAGGAGCCTACTCAAAACGAGAAAGCTCGAAACGAGAAAGGAGGTGAGTCATGATGCTCCGTAATCCCGGGATGTTGTGGCTGCTGCTCATCCTCGTTCCCATCATCGCATGGTATGTCTGGAAACACCGGAACGCCAATCCCTCTTTAGGCGTATCCTCGTTGCGGTCATTGCAGAAGCTGCCTGTCTCTTGGAAAGTGCCGATGATGCACGTCTGCTTCGCCCTCCAGTGTGTCGCCATCGCCGCCATGATTGTGGCGTTGGCCCGTCCCCAGACCCATAACGCCCGATCCAACTCCCGCATAATGGGTACCGACATTGTGCTGGCCATAGACATCTCCGGCTCCATGGGTGCCAAAGACTTCTCGCCGAACCGCTTCGAGGCGGCCAAGGAGGTGGCAAGTAAGTTTGTCAGCAACCGCACAAACGACAACATGGGTCTCGTGACATTCGCCGGCGAGAGCCTCTCGCTCATGCCGCTGACCACGGACCGCCCTGCGCTGGTGAACGCCATCTCGAACATCCAGATGGGAGACCTCAATGACGGAACCGCCATTGGCGACGGCCTCGCGAGCTCGATTAACCGAATTGCCTCCGGCACTGCGAAGTCAAAGAGCATCATTCTGCTCACCGACGGAACAAACAATGCCGGTGATGTTCCCCCCGCCACCGCCGCCCAGATTGCCCGCCAGAAGGGTATCAAGGTGTACACTATCGGTGTGGGCACCAATCAGAAAATCGAAATCACTGACCCATACGGCTTCTCGACCACCCAGATGGAGGCCAAGATTGACGAGCAATCCCTGAAGTCTATCGCCCACACTACCGGCGGCAAGTACTTCCGCGCTACGGACGAAAAGATGTTGAAACAGATTTTCGACGAGATAGACTCACTCGAAAAGACCGCCATCGACGTCGACCGCTTCACCCAGACCGAGGAGAACTTCATGCTCTGGCTCTGGATAGCCGGCGGCGCCTTCGCGCTCTCGCTGTTGCTGCGCTACACACTCCTGAGAAGAATCCCCTGACGGTTAAGCAAGTAACCCGAAAGGTGACCACCTTAAAATGTAACTTATGTTCAGTTTTGCATATCCGCATCTGCTCTGGCTTCTGCTGCTCGTGCCCCTCTACGGAGGTCTCTATTTGCTGGCCCGCATGGCGCGTCAGAAGAATCTGCGCCGCTTCGGCGACCTGCGCATCCTGAAGCCGCTGATGCCTTTGGCCTCTCCATATAAACCACCCATCAAGATTACGCTCGAACTCCTCGCGCTGACCTGTCTGATAATCGCTCTCTGTCGCCCGTGGGGTGGAGTGAAGGATGAGAAGATGACTAAAGAGGGCATCGAGGTCGTCCTGGCCGTTGACGCCTCCAACTCGATGCTGGCCTCCTCGACCGCTGACGAGTCCGGAATCTCAAGAATGCGCACGGCCAAGCTCATGCTCGAGAAAATCATCAACTCTCTCGACAATGACCGTGTCGGCCTTATCATATATGCCGGTGACGCTTACACGCTCATCCCCGTGACGACGGACTACGTGTCGGCCAAGATGTTCCTCAACTCCATCGACCCGTCTCAGATAAAGAATCAGGGCACCGACATCTCGTCGGCCATAAAGATGGCGACACGCTCGTTCAGCGAGGATAAGAATATAGGCAAAGCCATAATCCTCATTACGGATGCTGAAGAACTCCAGAATTCAGAATCGGTGATGCAGGCGTCGAAAGATGCGGCGCGCCAGAAAATCCAGCTCGACGTTGTCGGTGTCGGAAGCTCCACGCCGGTTCCGGTGAAGATGCCCAACGGGCGCTATCTGATAGACGACGCCACCGGCGAGCCGGTCCGCACAGCGCTCAACGAGGACCTGGCGGCCGAAATCGCCAAGACCGGAGACGGTATCTACGTAAACGCCTCTAACTCAGACGCGCTGCGCGAGCTCGAAAAACAGCTCGACACCGTGAAGAAGACCGCTCTCGAAACCAGTGTCTATGCCCTTCACGATGAACTGTTCCCCATTTTCGTATGGATAGCCTTGGCCCTTATTGTCATCAACATCGGCGTGCTTGACCGGAAGATTGGGTGGCTGTCCAAAATATCTTTCTTCTCTTCAAACCGTCAGAAGTCTAAGATACAAACCGTCAGAAGTCTAAGAAAGGAGGAGGGTGCCAAATGAAAAAGTTATTGACCGGACTGGCCCTCATGGCCCTCATCGTCTGTGGCGGGTGCTCGGAGGCACATAAGGCTGCGCGCCAGGAAAGGAAGGCGGTCAAGGCCGGAAACGCCCTCTATGAGCAGGGCCGGTATGCCGAAGCGGCCGAACGCTACAAGGAGGCCCTGGAAAAGAACCCCAACTCGATGGAGGCGCTCTACAACCTCGCCCTCTCGGGTCTGAAACGTGCCGAAACAGTAGAGTCCGACTCGCTCAAGCAGCAGCTCACCAACATGGGGCTTCAGGGCCTTCAGACCGTCGCTTCCTCTTCAATATCGGATCCGGAACTTGCAGGAAAGGCAGCTTACAACCTCGGAAACATCGCCTTTGACGAAAAGCAGTTCCCAGACGCCATCGCAGCCTATAAGCAGGCCCTGCGCGCCAATCCCGAAGACAATGATGCCCGCAGAAACCTCCGTATCGCCCAGCTCCAACAGCAGGATCAGAACAACGATGATAACAACCAGGACAATCAGGAGCAAAACGAGGATAAGCAGGACCAGCAGGACCAGCAACAAGACCAGCAGGACCAGCAGCAGGATCAGCAACAGGACCAGCAACAGGACCAACAACAACAGCAGCCGCAGATAAACAATCAGTCGGCTGAGCAGATTCTCCAGTCTATCGAAAACCGCGAGAACCAGGTCCGCGCGAGGATGATGCAGGGTCAGGAGGCCTCTTCGTCAAATTCGTCAAACAAGAAATGGTAACCCAATTTAAGGCCTCTTTTTTGAAGCATGGCCTTAGACAAGACAGACTATGATGAGATACGTTTTTTCACTTCTTGTTTTACTCACCACACTGCTTTCAGGCGTGGAGGCAAGCGCCGCCCGCGAGAAGAAGGCCCTTGAGCCGGAAGCCCGTATCGAGGTGGTTCTGTCTCCTGAAAAGACCGTGGCCGGGGTGTCGTCGGTCTATTCTGTCGTGGTTTACTCGAATGTCCCCGATGTCCTGCGTGCCGAGATTATAAAGGACCCCCGCTTCGGAGCTCTCAAAACCTCGGAGCTGCGGCTCGGGCGCGGGTCTGACACCTATGTAGGTGAAAGAACGGACCAAGGTGTCACCTGGTACGGCTTTGTCATAGACAATATCGTGGTCTCGTCAGACAAGACCGGCTCCTATGAAATAAAAGGGGGCGAGTACAGGATATGCTTGGGTGTCGAGGGTTATACGGACGACTTTTTCTTCGGGCGCCGAAGGACCCAGGTCCCGGTTTGGGTCGAGGCCTCCGCTCCCGATGTGAAGCTCTCTGTCAAGAAACGTCCGGCCTCCCTCAGCCTTGACTCCGCCGTCTCTTCGGGCGACTTCACCGTCTCCTGGATAGTGCCTCCCGGCGATATGTATGAAGGGAACCGGGCGGTTACCCTATATAAAATCTCCGGAAAGGGAGTGCTCGACCGTCTGACAGCCCCCGATTTCAAAGAGATATTCGGCGAGGAGCTGAATGTCGTCTACGTCAAGCCGGAGGTCAAGACTTATCTGAAAGGTACCGACCTGTGGTCTGAGATGGAAGTGGTCGTCGAGTTCATACCCTCGGTGAGCGGTGAGGTTGAACTGCCCGAAGTAGAGTTCGAGTACCTTGACCCGCAGAACGGCAAGATGAAAACCTCCAAGCCCAAGAAAAGCACCGTTGTCATCAAGTCAGACAAGCGTTCACCCTCAACTAAAGCACCGATTTACGAAATATGAAAAAGTACGCTTTACTCCTCTTTCTCTCTACGTTATGCACCCTTGTCTCCATGGGACAGGGGTCTGTCACCTTGCAGCTTGCAGCTCCGGGGGGAGGACACGAAATTGAGATAGGGGAGAAGTTCTACATCTATTTCCAGCTAAAGAATATCGAAGGTGAACCCTCGGAGCCGAAAGCGCCGGGCGGAGCTAACAAGATAGCGTTCAACTTCAGTTCATCCTCGTCGAGCTTCTCGAGCGTCAACGGTCGCACCTCACAGTCGTTCACCAATACCTACGTGCTGTATGCAAGGGCATTGACCGAGGGCAAATACACTTATGGACCGGTGACCGTGAACGGAGTGAAGTCAAACACCGTCTCCTATACCATCGTCAAGCAGCGCAGCGGTAGTTCGGCGGGGCGCGGTGGGGCTGCAACTTCGCGCCACGACTCCGACCCGAGGGGCGCCGCAGCGTCACAGCAGTCGGGTACACCGGCGAAACCGCAGTTCATAGGAAAAGGTGACGAGCATCTGTTCCTGAGGGCGACCGCCAACAAGACGACGGCTTACGAGCAGGAGGCTATCGAGTATACCGTCAAGCTATATTCAACATACTCCCGAATCAAGTTTATCGGTGCCACGGATGCCCCGAAGTTCGACGGATTCGTCGTCGAGGAGTCAGGCGACATCTCTCACCAGCTGACGGCCGAGACATATAACGGGAAACAGTATGCCACGGCGGTGATAGCCCGATATGTCATCTTCCCCCAGATGACCGGGATGCTCAAAGTCATAGGCAACACATACACCGTCTCTGCCGACCGGAGCGAGGTGTATAACCTCGGTTTCTGGGGCAACGTTACATCCTATGAGCCGGTTCAGCTCAACGTCACCCCCAATGACCTGGTGATAGACGTGAAGGCTCTGCCGACTCCGCGTCCGGCTAATTTCTCCGGAGGCGTGGGCCAATTCTCAATCAAGTCTGAGCTGACCGACAGCAAACTGCTGACCAATACAGCGGCCGGTATAAAATATATCGTGTCCGGTCGCGGAAACCTCAAGTATGTCAGCCTTCCGGATCTGAACTCGCTGTATCCCAAACAGCTTGAGGTCTTCTCTCCGACGACTGATGTGAAAGCTGACGTGGGCCGTACAAACGTCTCCGGCTCGGTGACGTTCGACTACTCCTTCATGCCTCTGGAAGAGGGCACTTTCGCCATACCTCCCGTGAGGCTGACCTACTTCAACCCCGAGACCAACCGTTACGAGACCGCCGAGGCCAAAGGATACAACGTCACTGTCGGCCGGGGAAAGGAGTCCGAGAAATCGCAGACGCGCATAAAGACCAGCTATGACACAAACCTCATGACTGACCGTTACGACATCCGGCAGCTTCACGTGCCGCTTGTCTACCGCTTCGGTTACTGGCTCTTCTATATCGTCCCCTTCGTGGGACTCGTCACAGTGGCCATCGTCTATCGCAAACGCCTGAAGGCTATGGCCGATGTCGTCGGCATGAAGAGCCGCCGTGCGGGCAAGGTGGCTCAGAAACGTCTGAAGGCTGCTGCCAAGTGCCTCAAGGAGAAGGATGAGAAACACTTCTATGACGAGCTTCTCATCGCCCTGTGGGGATACCTGGGCGACAAGCTGAAGATGCCGACCTCCGAGCTGTCGCGCAAGAATGTCGCCGAGGTGCTTGAAGCGCGGGGAATCTCAGACAAGACCGTAGACGAGCTGATAAAGGTGCTTGACGACTGTGAATTTGCCAAATACTCGCCTGACGGCGGTGTCTCGGGTATGCAGGAGGATTATGACCGCGGTTGTGCCGTCATTGACTCTCTCGAAGACTTTTTCGCCCACAAGAAGAATTGAATAGACCACAAGAAGAATAGAATAGAATGATGAAAAAGATATTGTTTCTTCTGGTCGCTGTGCTCAGCGCCGGTATCGGATTCGCCTCTCACAAAGGGGTGCAGGAGCGTCTGCTCAGCAGTGCCGACAGCGCATACAGGGCCGGAAACTACACCTTGGCCATCGAGGCTTACGATTCTGTGGTCAACACATACGGAACTTCAGCCTCGCTTGAGTTCAACCTGGCAAACGCGTGGTACGAAAGCGGAAACATAGGCATGGCGCGCCTCTATCTCGAACGGGCACACAAGCTGGACCCCGGGAATAGGGAGATTCGCAATAACCTCGATTACGTCTCGATGAAGATTCAGGATGCCAACACCGCCGACCTGAAGGGGAAGAAGGGGAATGTGGGTCCCGATAGCCCCGGTTTCTGGGACGGCGTGACAAAGGTCATCTGTGAGGACCACTCGTCCAACTACTGGGCCGGATTCGCGCTGATGAGTTTTCTGTTGCTTATCGCTTCGGCTACGCTCTATATGTTTTCGTCCAATGTCTCGGCCCGTAAGGTGGGCTTCTTCGGCGGACTGATATTCCTCTTCTTCGCGGCTGTGTTCCTGCTGTTCTCTTTCAGGGCGGCGAGATACTTTGACGAACGGGATGCGGGAGTCATCACCGCCTATAAGATAGAGCTGCTCGCCGAGCCTTCGCCGGACTCCACTCCCTCGAGCCCGATGCTCAACCGGGGCACTAAGCTTCAGGTGACCGGTGTCGAGAGCGGACTGCAGGGAAAGCCGGCATGGTATCGGGTGCGCCTGAACCGCAACACGGCCGGCTGGGTGCGCGCCGATGAGTTCGAGCTCATCTGAACCTTCAGGGCTCTAAGAATCTTTATGGTACCTATTGAAACCCTCAATATGTTTCTTTAAAGAGAGTTAGCACCGTCACAGGCGCGGTCCGTTCAGCAAAGAAATGGATTTTTGTCAAAAAAATCATTGTGATATTTTGTTTTGGTAAAAATTTTGCGTAATTTAGCGTTCAGTTAAGGTTCCTCCGGATTCGGGAGGGTGTCGGCAGTACTGTTTTTCGCACCCTGGACTCCGAAAACGGGCAGGTGACCGGAACTGTAACTCCGCATATTAACCTCAAAATACTCTGAAATCATGAGCAAGACAATCTCATTCAACGAACTTCGCCGTCTCAAAGACAGTCTGCCCGATGGTGCCACCGCACGCATCGCTGACGAACTCAACGTCACCGTACAGACCGTACGCAACTACTTCGGCGGTGTGAACTATCAGTTCGGCAAAAATGTCGGCATGCACATCGAACCGGGTCCCGACGGCGGCATCGTTGTCCTCGACGATACTACTATCTACGACATGGCCGTAAAGATTCTCGAAGAGAAGAATGCCTGAAAATAACAACCGCATAAGCTCGACGGGAGTAAGTAAGAGATTGCTTATTCCCGTCGATTTCACCTCTCGCGGTGTGCTGGCGTGTCGGTTCGGTTTCGACTTCGCGCGCCGGCTGAGCCTGCCGGTGACGTTGCTCCACAGCTTCGTCTCCCCGCAGTATAACCCCGCGCTAAACTATATGCCGGGGTTTGTAGAGGGGGGTGAGGACATGAGCACCATCATGTCTGTCGAGGCCATAGCCCTCACGGAGAAGGAGGCCCAAAAACTCATGGACGGCTTTGCCGACGACCTGAAAAAGAAAATCGCCGCCGGCGAGCTCCCTGACGTGGAGTTCGAGACGCAGGTGGTCGAAGGCGTCCCCGAGATTTGCGTCAAGGACTTTGTCGACGAAATCCCCACGGCGCTCATCGTCATGGCGACCCGCGACCTGGCCAAGAAGGGCTCAAACGTGCTCGGAAGCGTAGCTGCCGAAGTCATCGACAACGCCCTTGTCCCGGTCTTCACGGTCCCTGACGACACCAAGTTCCTCAAGGCGGAAGACATCACCAAGTGCGCCTTCTTCTGTAATGTCGAGAAACAGGATGCCAACTCGATGAGGTTCTTCATGGAGATGTTCGACTCGCCTGAGATAGAAGTGCACCTTATCCCGGTCTCTGACCTGACCGACGTGAAGCTTCGAGACAAAATGCAGGCCTTCTGTGCCGAGGTCAAGACCGATTTCCCGAACTGTAAGTTCACTTCTCATATCTTCCCGAAGAAGAATTTCAGGGAGGCCCTTGAGAACTTCATCACTTCTGACGGCATCCAGCTTATCGTAGTCCCGAATAAAAAGACCAATATCTTCACTCGGATATTCAACCCCTCTTTACCTCACCGGGTGCTTTTTGAAGCCGACATCCCGATGCTCGCGCTTCCTGTATGACAATATGTCTTGTATGACGATATGTCCTGTATGACAATATGAATATCTATCCTTCCGATTTTGAGCAAAAATTAGGATTCGATACCATTCGCGAAAATTTGGCCACCAAGTGCCTTACCCGTATGGGAAAGGACGAGGTGGCCGAAATGACGTTTTCGGACAATTTCGACGAGGTGCGCCACCGACTCCTCTGCGTCGAGGAGATGCGCGGCGTTTACGAATCCAAGGAGACAATGCCGGCCATGTCTATCTATGATGTGCTCCCGTCGCTGAGCGAGATAAAGGCTCAGGGGAGCTTCATCAGCGGTGAGAAGCTTTTGCGCATCGGACGGATGCTGGAGGCCATGTGTGAGGTGCGCGATTTCTTCTGCGCACGCAAGGAGGAGAGCGAGACCGAATGGCGCTTCCCGGAGCTGGCGCGTGTCTTTGAGCCTCTCCGCAATTTCAGCGGTATCCGCAGGGAGATAGACCGTTGCATCAACAAGTTTGGCGAAGTAAAAGACACTGCCTCAGACGCGCTTTATGACGTGCGCCGGCGCATGAATGAGGCGCAGGGCTCTATGTCGCGCGCCATGAAGCGTGTGTTGGAGCACGCCGTGGCCGACGGCATTGTCGACCGTGACGCAGTCCCCTCGCTCCGTGACGGACGCCTTGTCATTCCAGTGGCCGCCATGTCCAAACGCAGGCTGAACGGTATCATCCATGACGAGTCCGCCACAGGCAAGACCGTCTTCATCGAGCCGGCCGAGGTCGTTGAGGCCGGAAACCGGCTGCGCGAGCTCGAGATGGAGGAGAGGCGCGAGGTGACGGCGGTGCTCATGGCCGTCGCCAATGTCATCCGCCCGGAGATTAATGAAATCAGGGAGGGTTGCCTCATTCTCGGTCACCTCGATTTTATCAGGGCCAAGGCACGCTATGCCATCGAGGTCGGTGGCCAGATGCCGGTCTTGGAGAATAAGCCCGAAATTGAGTGGTATCATGCCGTTCACCCGGTGCTGCTCTTGACCCTGAGGGCCCAGAAACGCGAGGTCGTCCCCCTCGACCTGCGCCTTGACCCAAAACACCGGATACTCGTCATTTCAGGTCCCAATGCGGGCGGCAAGTCCGTCTGCCTGAAGACCGCCGGTGTCATTCAGTATATGACCCAGTGCGGCCTGCTCCCCTCACTTTATTATAACTCGCATGTCGGGATTTTCTCGGGGATGTTCATTGACATAGGCGACCAGCAGTCGATGGAGAACGACCTGTCGACCTATTCTTCTCACTTGCGGAACATGAAGTTTTTCCTCCGACATGCCAACGACCGAACCTTCTTCCTTGCAGACGAGATGGGTTCCGGCACCGAGCCTCAGATTGGCGGCGCGCTGGCACAGGCCATTTTGGGCAGGCTTGTGGAGAGCGGATGCTACGGTATAGTCACCACACACTACCAGAACATAAAGAAATTCGCCGAAGAGACCGAGGGGGTCATCAACGGGGCCATGCTCTATGACAGACAGCACCTGCGCCCCACTTTCGAGCTCTCAGTCGGCAATCCCGGAAGCTCGTTCGCTTTTGAGATAGCCCGCAATATAGGTCTCCCTTCTGAAGTCATCAATACGGCGCGCGAGCTTGTCGGCAGCGATTATGTCAACTCTGACAAGTATCTTCTCGAGATAGCGCGAGACCGTCGTTACTGGACCAACAAGCGCCAGACCATCCGTGAAAAAGAGGTCAAGCTCGACTCTCTTCTTGAAAAATATGAGGACACGGCGACCGACCTGAAGAGCCGCCGCGCGGAGATTATCCGCGATGCCCGCAGGGAGGCCAAGGAAATCCTGGCCACCGCAAACGCTCGTATTGAAAACGCAATCAGGGAGATTCGCGCCGCCGAGGCCGAAAAGGAACGGACAAAGAAGATACGCCGCGAACTTGAGGAGTACAAGGCCTCGCTCAACGAGGAGGTGAAGGAGACCGAAAAGGTCAAGGCCATCAAGGAACTCAAGCACAAGAGCAAGGCGACGGCCGAGAAGAAACGCAAGCCCGTGGAGAAGGCAGCTCCCGAAAAACCGCTTGAGGTCGGAGAGTATGTCAAGATGTCCGATGGGGGAGTGGCCGGCAAGATTCTCTCCATTCAGTCAAAGAAGGCCGAGGTGGCATTCGGAGCATTGCGTACTTTTGTAGAGCTATCCAAACTGGAACGTGCAGGAAAACCGGTTGAGAAGGTCACCGAGCAGGCTCTGTCTGTGGGTAAGGCCACCTCTGACGAAATCAGAAAGCGTCAGCTCAACTTCAAGACCGAGATAGACGTGCGCGGAATGAGGACCGACGAGGCTCTGCAGGCCGTCACATACTTTATAGATGACGCCATCCAGTTCTCCATCGGCAAGGTGCGCATACTGCACGGCACAGGTCACGGAATACTGAAAACCATGATTCGGCAGTATCTGAATACCATCCCCGGCGTCAACCGCTATTATGACGAGGATGTCAGGTTCGGAGGGTCCGGAATTACCATCGTGGAGCTTGATTGAGAACCGCTGGTTTCCATCCTGAACTATATTTTCCCGCGCCCCAGAACTAAATTTTTCCGCGCCCGAATAAAATTGATTTTCCCTCTCCATTTGTTTACTTGTTTCTTCAATAAATGTACCGTCCTTTACGTTTGTGAGAGATATGAAGAATAACTATTCCGGAGTCTGGTTGCTTCTCGCCATAGCGCTCGTTATCATCGTCACGCTCTCGTTTGCCGATGATTTCACGATTGGCAGCTGGACTCCCAAAAAGTCGACATATAAGGAGACACTCCTCACAAAAAATGACATACATGGCGATGAAGGGTCCTCACAGCTCGCTTCTCTGTCTGAGGAGGAAGAGCCTGAGAACCGCGTCGATTCCATGCCGCAGTCTATCCTGCTCATAGGCGATTCCATGACATATAATCTCGCGTTGCGTATGTCGAAATATGCAAAACAGAACGGCCATACCTTCCATGCAGTCAATTGGGACTCAAGCAACACAAAGACGTGGGCCGGTTGTGACACTCTTGACCATCTGCTCGACAGGTATGAAGTGACATACGTTTTCATCTCCTTGGGTGCCAACGAGGCCTATCTGAAGAAGCCCGAGGTACGTAAGCCTCAGGTAGAGGCCATCCTGAAGAAAATCGGAGACCGGCCTTATGTCTGGATCGGTCCGCCGAACTGGAAGGAGGACATGGGCCTCAACAAGTTTCTTGAGTCCGAATGTCGCCCCGGCAGTTTCTTCCTCACCGGACAGATGCCCCTCAAGCGCCGCAAGGACGGAATCCACCCTACGGCGGAGGCCTCGGCCATCTGGGTCGACAGCCTCATGCGCTGGCTGCCGCAGTCCTCTCACCCCATTCTGGCCGAAGTCCCCTCCGACTCGCTGCCTAAATTCAATCCTAACATAACGTTGCTCAAGGCCTTGAACTGAGGTTTCCTGTCTTGACAGTCTTTTTTTCCGAGGCCGCACATTCTATTCTTCTTCACTGTGTCTGAGACTTTACACACTGTCGCCCACAATATTCTGGGACTTCTGAAATATGACCCTGAGGTGCCGATGCTCTTCTCCAGCGGTCTGTTCTGGGTGCTCTTCCTGATATTCATACCCGTCTATGGCCTGCTGAAAGGATCGAAGACCAAGATGATACTCTTCGTGGTCTTCTTCTCGCTCTACTTCTACTACAAGTCGAGCGGTTTCTTCTTTCTGTTGCTAATTGCCACCTCGCTCATAGACTGGCTCATATCCAAGGCCATATACAACCAGCCGCGAAAGGACTTCAAGCTGGCTTACATGTGGTTCTCCATCCTCCTGTCCCTTTCGATTTTGGGATACTTCAAGTATGCCAACTTCTTCCTCTGGAACTGGAACGCGATGGTAGAGGGTAACTTCCAGCCCCTTGACATCATTCTCCCGGTGGGTATATCTTTCTACACCTTCCAGTCGATAAGCTATGTGGTCGATGTCTACAAAGACCGCATACCCCCGACAAAGACATGGTTCGAGTATCTGTTCTTCCTTTCGTTTTTCCCCGCGCTGGTGGCCGGTCCCATCGTCCGTGCCGACTATTTCATCCCGCAGATAGAGCGGAATGAGCGCGCGACGAAGGCGAACATCTACGGCGGACTGTGGCTTATCATTGTGGGAATCCTGAAGAAGGCGGTCATAGCCGACTATATCGCCCAGTATAACGACCTTATCTTCAACGACCCCGCCCTCTATACGGGCGTTCAGACCCTGATGGGTGTCCTCGGTTACACGATGCAGATATACTGTGACTTCTCCGGATACTCAGACATGGCCATCGGTATCGCGCTCATGATGGGCTTTCATCTCGGAATCAACTTCGACTCTCCCTATCAGAGCCGTAACCTCACCGAGTTCTGGAGGCGCTGGCACATCTCGCTCTCCTCATGGCTCAGGGACTACGTCTACATTCCCCTCGGCGGCAACCGCAAAGGCACTTTCCGCACCTATCTGAACAACTTCCTGACGATGCTCATCGGCGGACTGTGGCACGGCGCCGCCTGGAAGTTCATCTTCTGGGGAGCCATGCACGGCGTCGGACTGGCCGTCCATAAAGCCTGCAAACCGATACTGAAAAAGATACCCGACAACTTCTTCACCACATTCATCTTCTGGCTGCTGACCTTTGTCTATGTGTCGCTACTATGGGTCTTCTTCCGCGCCGCCGACTTCTCGGACTCAGTGCTCATCATCAAGAACATCTTCGTAGACTTTGACTGGGCGCAGATACCTCAATTTGTAGCCGCGCGCCCCGAATGGACCATAATGATGGCCGTCTTGATAATCCTGCACTTCATACCGCAGCGTATAGCCGACCGCACGCAGACCTACTTTGTCCGTTCCCCCTGGCTCTTGAAGCTCTGCGTCTTCCTCGTGGTGGTCCAGCTCGTCATCGAGTTCATGTCCGAAGAGGTAGCGCCCTTCATTTACTTCCAATTCTGATCCCGTCGACTATCACCGATAACCGTGTAGGTACAGCCCAATCCTACGAATTGATCACCGATAACCGTGTAGGGACATCCCTTTGTGAACATCCCAAAGGGATGTCCCTACACGGTTACCGGTGATAATTCTGCACGACATTGCCATTCTTGTACGCGGGCAGAATTCTAAATTTACAAATCGCAACATAATTTAACATTTTTTGAAAACGCAAGGTTACAATAAGTTACGGACGAATTTACCCTCGATTCGCGACAAAAAGTGAACAACCTATTGACA
>CAZUAK010000002.1:38385-48560 GCA_964618395.1 uncultured Sangeribacter sp. | reverse complement strand
CCGCGGCCCTACATTCGTTTTATGACAAATCAGTCTTTGTCCAGGTAAAAGCGGGGGAAATCGGCCAGGAAAATGCCGGGGTCGGCCAGCTCCGCGCGACGCTCCATGAGGTCGCTGAGCCGTATGTCGCCGATGATGTAGCTACCCTTGGCCGAGGTGTAGGTCTCGTGGATTTTCGTGAAGGGGAACCGCTCGGGGGTCTTCGGGTCGGTGGAGCGCAGGTAGACCCGCAGCTCTATGTCTGTGGTGTATTCCGGCAGGTCTATATACCCCATCTTCTTGTACTCGTAGCGGTAGCCGTGACGGTGGGCCATGACGTCGCTCAGTATCGACGAGGCCGTCGGCAGCGAGCCGGCACCCTTGCCGAACATGAACTGACGGTCGTAACACTCGCCGCGGATGACGACACCGTTATATTCGTCGTCGACGCTGTATATGTATTTAGAGGGGGTGACGAACTCCGGCATGACGAACATGGTGAACTTGGAGGGGGCGACCTTCACCACCTGGGCCACGAGTTTTATCTTCATCCCCTTCTCGCGCGCATAGCGGATGTCGAAGGCCCCGATGGTCGAGATGCCGTACGTGAAGATGTCCGACGGCGGAACATAGACGCCGAGGGCGTGGACGGTGATGATGATGAGCTTGAAGAGGGAGTCGAAGCCTTCGATGTCGAACGAGGGGTCGCTCTCGGCGAAGCCGAGCTCCTGGGCGCGGCTGAGCGCCTCGAAGTAGGGTTCGTTGTGGTCGAAGACGCGCGAGAGGATGTAGTTCGACGAGCCGTTCAGGATACCCTTGACCTCAAGCAGGAGGTCGTTGTCATAATACTCCTCGAGGTTTCTGATGACCGGTATGGAGCCGCACGAGGAGGCGTCATAGAGGAGCGCCGTGCCGGTCTCGCGCTGGAGGGCGATGAGCTCGGGGAGGTGACGCGCAATCATGGCCTTGTTGCCCGAGACGACGGGGACGCCGCGCTTCAGCGCACCGGTGACGATGCGCAGCGAGGCTTCGGGGTCGTCGACGACCTCGACGATGAGGTTGATGTCCGGGTCGTCGAGTATGGCGCTTTCATCTGCGGTCAGCAACTCCGGGGCGACCTCTACCCCACGTTTTTTGGTCACGTCCCGAACACAGATGCGGCGGATGTCCGCATGGGCGTTTGTCGCGCGCTTTATCACCTGGTATATCCCTTGGCCGACGGTTCCGAAACCATAGAGGCCTATGTTTATTCTGTTGTCAGTTTTCATTTGTCATAAAAGGTTTGATGATTTCGGTCAGCAACGCGTTCTCTGTCAGGAACCCGTCGTGTCCCATCTGCGAGGAGATTTCGCGGAGGCGGGCGTCGGGGAGCCTGTCGGCGAGAGACCTCATCTCGGGGGGCGTGAAGATTATGTCGGTGTCGATGCCGACGACGAGCACGGGCATCTTCAGCGAGGCGAGGACCTTGTCAACGCCGCCGCGGCCGCGGCCGATGTCGTGGGTGTCGAAGGCGTCGAGGATGGTCATGTAGGAGTAGGCGTTGAAGCGCCGGCAGAGCTTGTCGCCCTGGTACCGCTGATATGTCATGGGGCGCCTGAGGGTATGGGGGGCGCACTCGCCGGGGTCCTGCTGCGTGAGGTTGTAGGCATACGGGCCGCGATAGGAGAGCAGTCCTATGGCGCGGGCGGCGGCGAGCCCTTTCTTTCCGGCCTCGGGGTCGGGTATGCCGAATGTAGGGTCGCTGAGGATGGCCATGCGCTGGGTCTCGTCGAGGGCTATGCTCCAGGGGGAGGCTTTTGCATCGGTGGCGATGAGCACCAGACGGTCGAAGCGGTCCGGTTCGGCTACGGCCCACTCGAGGGCCTGGAAACCGCCGACCGACGCACCGATGAGGGTGTGTATGCGCTCCAGGCCGAGGGCGTCTGCCAATAGGGCATGGGCTGCGGCCATGTCGCGGATGGTGATTTTCGGAAAGGCGCCATAGTAGGGGGTACCCGTTGCGGGATTGACCGAGAGGGGGCCGGTGGTGCCGTAGTGCGAGCCGAGGATGTTGGCGCAGACCACGAAGTAGCGGTCCGGGTCGAGGAAGCCGCCGGGCACTACCGTGCCGGGCCACCAGTCGGCGACGTCACTGTTGGCCGTCAGGCCGTGGCAGACCCAGACGACATTGTCGCGCGCGGGCGAGAGGGTGCCGAAGGTGTGGTAGGCCACGGCGAGGTCGTCGAGAACCTCGCCGGACTCGAGAATAAAGGGGGTTTCTGCCCTGAAAATTTTCATATCTGACTTCTATCTTCCGCAAAGTTAATGAATCTTCTTGATTGATGCAAAAGTAGGGGGTAGGTTGAGGGTTTAGGGGGTAATCGGCACACGAGCTTCGCTCGCGTCACACAACTATGAGGGGTGGGGTTAAAGACTTTGGGTGGGTCTGGGGGGAGGGAGTGGGGTTAAAAAATAAAAATATGTGGGGGTGTGCGTGGCCGTATGGGGAAATTTTGCTAATTTTACAATTTGAAGTTAAGAACTACATCATATCAGACGAGAGAAATGACTGTCAAACTGTCCAAGCTTCTGAACGAGATAGAGGCTGTCGAGATAATCGGTGATACCGATAAAAATATCGTCGCTCTGCTGAGCGACTCGCGTAAGGCCGTGAAGGACGGTATGTTTGTGGCCGTCCGTGGTGTGACGACGGACGGTCACCGCTATATTCCGGTGGTGGCCTCAACCCACGTCGGGGCCATCGTCTGTGAGGAACTCCCCGCCCAGTTCGAGAAGGGCATCACCTATATAAAGGTCAAGAACTCGGCTGTCGCGCTCGGCAAACTGGCCTCGGCCTGGTACGGCCACCCGTCGAAGGCACTGAAGCTTGTCGGCGTGACGGGCACCAACGGCAAGACCACCACCGCCACCCTGCTCTATGAGATGGCCAGGCTCGAGGGCTATAAGGCGGGTCTGCTCTCCACGGTCTGCAACTATATCGGCGACCGCGCCGAACCGACGACCCACACCACTCCGGAGCCGCTGACGCTCAACCGTCTGCTGGCCGACATGGTGGCCGAGGGTTGCGACTATGCCTTCATGGAGGTGTCGAGCCACGCCGCGGCCCAGCACCGCATCGCCGGCCTGCACTTCGCCGGCGGCGTCTTCTCGAACCTTACACGCGACCACCTCGACTATCACAAGACCGTCGAGAACTATATGAACGCCAAGAAGATGTTCTTCGACGCACTCGGTCCGGACGCCTTCGCACTGGTCAACGCCGACGACAAGGCGGGCATGTACATGGTCCAGAACACAGGGGCCAAGGTCTATACCTACTCGCTGCGCACGGACGCGGACTTCCGCGGCCGTGTCCTCGAGAGCCGTCTGGACGGCACGCTGATGACCCTCAACGGCCATGAGGTGGAGGTCAACTTCACGGGCCGCTTCAACGCCTATAACCTGACCGCCGTCTACGGCGCCTCCATACTGACGGGCTTCAACCCGGAGGAGGTGCTGGTCAACATGAGCCGCCTCTACCCTGTCGCCGGCCGTTTCCAGACCCTGCGCTCGGCCAACGGCCTGACGGCCATAGTCGACTATGCCCACACACCGGACGCGCTGGTAAACGTCCTGGACACCATCCGCGGAATCGTCGGCACCGACGGTGAAATCATCACCGTCGTGGGAGCCGGGGGCAATCGCGACCACGGGAAGCGCCCGATGATGGCCGCCGAGGCGGCCTCGCGCTCCGAACGCCTCATCCTGACGAGCGACAACCCGCGTGACGAGGAACCCGAAACCATCATCGCCGACATGAAGGGGGGCCTCGACGCCGAGGCTCTCGCACGCACGCTTACAATCACCGACCGCCGCGAGGCCATCCGCACCGCGCTGCAGCTCGCAACCCCCGGCTCGGTGGTGCTCATCGCCGGCAAAGGACACGAGACATATCAGGAAATAAAGGGCGTACGCCATCACTTCGACGACTCTGAGGAGGTCCGCAAAGCGTTTGACGAACTGAGAAGCCTGAGCTGAGCAACCTTAAGAGCCCGTTTCAAAAATCAGGCATACTAATTTTTAAAGGGTTACTCAAGGGTTACTTAAGCATTTTTTAAGAGTTACTTAAGAAAGATGTTTTACTCACTGTTCAACGATCTTCTCGCACATTCTTTTCCGGGCCAGAGGCTGATGGGCTACATCACCTTCCGCGCCGGGGTCACCTTCACCATCGCGCTGCTGATAGCCCTCTTCTGCGGCCACATCATCATCCGCCGACTCCAGCGCATGCAGATAGGCGAGGAGGTGCGCAACCTGGGCCTCGCCGGCCAGCTGCAGAAGCGCGGAACACCCACCATGGGGGGCATCATCATCATCCTGTCGATAGTCATCCCCTGCCTGCTCATCTGCAACCTCAAGAACGTCTACCTCCTGCTGATGCTCGTCTCGACGCTCTGGATGGGGGCCATCGGTTTCCTGGACGACTACCGGAAGTTCAAGTACAAGAACAAGGACGGCCTCAAGGGTGAGTATAAGGTCATAGGCCAGGTCGGACTGGGCCTCTTCGTCGGGCTGACAATGTGGCTCTCTCCCAACATCGTCATGACCCAGAACATCGAGATAGACAACCCCGACAGCCACACGACCGAGATTGTCTTCGAGTCACAGCCGGAGAAGACTCCGCAGACGACAATCCCCTTCGTGAAGAACAACAACTTCAACTATCAGGACCTGACGTCGTGGATTCCGGACCATAAGACGGCCGAGACCGCCGGGTGGATAGTGTTCGTCATAGTGGTCATCTTCGTGGTCACTGCCGTCAGCAACGGCGCAAACCTGACCGACGGCATAGACGG
This sequence comes from uncultured Sangeribacter sp., assembly GCA_964618395.1. Taxonomy (GTDB): domain Bacteria; phylum Bacteroidota; class Bacteroidia; order Bacteroidales; family Muribaculaceae; genus Lepagella. Next base: position 43,746 of record CAZUAK010000002.1, on the reverse strand, counting down.
CCTCTGCGCGGGGACCTCGGCCATAATAGGGGTCGCGCTGGCCATCATGGCCTATCTGGGGGGCAACGTGATATACTCGGGATACCTCAACATCATGTATATCCCCGGCTCTGAGGAGCTTGTGGTCTATGCCGCGGCCTTCATCGGGGCGCTGGTGGGGTTCCTGTGGTACAACACCTTCCCGGCCCAGGTCTTCATGGGCGACACGGGGAGCCTCACCCTCGGCGGCATCCTCGCCGTCTTCGCCATCCTCATCCGCAAGGAACTGCTGATTCCGTTATTATGCCTGGTGTTCTTCCTCGAAGACCTCTCGGTGGTGGCCCAGGTGGGATATTTCAAATACACCAAGAAGAAATATGGAGAGGGTAGACGCATCTTCAAGATGACGCCGCTCCACCATCACTTCCAGAAGCCGGGCGACGGGAGCATCAAGTGCCTCATACAGTGGCCCAAGGCGGAGATTCACGAGAACAAGATAACCATCCGCTTCTGGATCATCGGCCTGCTGCTGGCGACGCTGACCTTCGTGACCCTCAAGATCAGATAAGGGAGCGGAGCGGGATCAGCCAGCCCAAAGGGGTCAGTGCCTGCCGGTGAAAGCGGGTGAGAATACTTTTATAAACAACCATTCTACAGCAAGATAGTGGAAACCAACATAACAGACAATATGGGGAAGGGAACGGAGGCCCCCGGGGCAAAGGGACAGAAGCTCGTCGTCATGGGTGGCGGAGAGAGCGGGGCCGGTGCGGCCGTGCTCGGAAAGGTGAAGGGGTATGACGTGTTCCTGACCGACATGGGGACCATCCCCGAGAAACACCGTCAGACACTGACAGACAACGGAATAGAGTTCGAAGAAGGGCACCACACCGAAGAGCGTGTCCTCGCGGCGGACGTCATCATCAAGAGCCCCGGCATACCCCCGACGGCCCCGCTGGTGAAACGCGCCGCCGAGGCCGGAATACCCATCCTGTCCGAGATTGAGTTCGCCGGACGCTTCACCGACGCGAAAATGATATGCATCACCGGCTCCAACGGAAAGACCACCACTACCCTTTTGACCTATCATATCCTGCGCAAGGCCGGACTGGACGTCGGCCTGGCCGGAAACGTCGGCAAGAACCTGGCGCTCCAGGTTGCACTCGACCCTCATGAGTATTACGTCATAGAGCTCTCGAGCTTCCAGCTCGAGAACATGTATGACTTCAAGGCCAACATCGCCGTCATCCTCAACATCACCCCGGACCACATGGACCGCTACGACCACAAGATGGAGAACTACACGGCCGCCAAGTTCCGCATCCTGCAGAACCAGACGCCTGACGACTACTTCATCTACTGGATGGGCGACCCGATTGTCAGCGAACAGATCCGCCACATTCAGTCGGAGGCGCGGCAGATGCCCTTCTCGGAGTTCAAGGAGCCGGGGGCCGTGGCCTATGTCGAGGACGGCATCGTTCACTTCGACATCCCGGGCGAGGTTTGGGAGATTCCGCGTGACCGCCTCGCGCTGCCCGGGCTGCACAACCTCTACAACTCTATGGCGGCCGGCATCTCGGCGTCGCTGCTCGACATCAAGAAGGATGTCGTCCGCGAGGCGCTGAGCGATTTCGAGGCGGTGGAGCACCGCCTGGAGTATGTCGCCACCGTCGACGGCGTGCGCTATATCAACGACTCGAAGGCCACCAACGTCAACTCCACATGGTATGCCCTCGAAAGCATGAACACCCCGACGGTGCTTATCCTCGGCGGCAAGGACAAGGGCAACGACTACACCGAAATCGAGGAGCTGGTGAAGCAGAAGGTGAAGGCCATCGTCTGCATGGGCGTGGACAACTCGAAGCTGCTGAAGTTCTTCGAGGGGAAGGTCCCGGCCATCGCCGACACGCACTCGATAGAGGAGGCGCTCTCTGAGAGCCGCCGTCTCGCCTCGGAGGGCGACACGGTGCTCCTGTCGCCGTGCTGCGCGAGCTTCGACCTCTTCAACAGCTATGAGCACCGCGGAGCGGAGTTCAAACGCGTTGTGAGGGGGTTTTGCTGAGGTGTTAGGTTTTAGGTATCGGGTATTAGGCTTTAGGTACCGGATATCGGATTTTAGACATAGGGGGGCGGGGACAGGTAAGAGGTACAGGAAATTACAACTATTTAGTAGGAAACGATTTAATGAACGATAGGGAACAGGTAGTTATACGCGAAAAAGTCGACGGGAGACTCGTCAAGGAGTATGAGCTTGACGAGATAGACACTCCGGTCGCTCCTTCGCCTCGGACGCGCCGAAAGACGCGCTCGGCCGAAGATGAAATCTCAATAAACCCGACCGGCGACGGGCCGGCTTCGGGAACCGCAACCTCCACGGGCCGCAAGACGAAGGCCGGCGGCTCTAAAAAGGCCGAGGCCGCTGTCTATAAGAACGACAAGTTCATCTGGGGCATATACCTGGCGCTGCTCGCCATCTCGGTCATCGAGCTCTACAGCGCGTCGAGCACGGAGGTGACGGCCTCGAACATCTACGGCCCCCTGTTGCGCCACGGAAAGTTCCTCATCATGGGCCTCGTGATTGCCATCGGCCTCCAGAAGGTCCACTACGCGACTTTCCAGCCGTTCGCCATGCCCATCGCCCTGTTCTCGCTCGGACTGCTGCTCTACTCGACCTTCTTCGGAGTGGTCATCAACGGTGCGCAGCGCGCAATCCACATAGCGGGATTCACCATCCAGCCTCCGGAGATAGTCAAGCTGACGGTCATCGTCTGGCTGGCGGCCATCCTCGGCAGCAGTCAGGAGGGTCGCGGCGTGAAGTTGGGTGCAGTCTGGAAAGTGGCCACCATCGTGCTGGTATTCAGCGCCGTGCTGTGGAAGAACGGTCTGACAAACACCATCCTGCTGATGGGCGTCTCGCTCTGCATGATGCTCATCGGGGGCATCCAGATGAAGCGCATCCTCTGCGTGATGGTGGTTTATGGCTGCTTCGGCGGTATCCTCTACATGTGGAAATATACCGGAGACGAAGCGAAGGCTTTCAACGAGACGGAGACCGAACAGGTCACTGCCTTGGCGGGCGACGGACGCGCCGACACCCACAAGGGGCGCATATCGCGCTTCTTAGCGGGCGACAGCCCCAACGACACCATCACCGACGAGAACCGTCAGTCCATGATGGCCAAGTTCGCCCAGGCCAACGGCGGCATAGTCGGCCGCGGTCCGGGCAAGTCGCGCGAGACGGCACGCCTGCCGCTCGCATTCTCGGACTACATATACTCCATCATCATCGAAGACACGGGCCTCATCGGCGGCCTGGCCCTGCTGACGCTCTACCTGCTGCTGCTCGGCCGAGCGGGCCGAGTCGCCTTCAAGTGCCGGCGGGCCTTCCCGGCCTTCCTCATCATGGGGTGCGCGGTGCTCATCGTCTTCCAGGCACTTGTCCACATGTGTATCGTCTCGGGAGTGTTCCCCGTCTCGGGTCAGCCGCTCCCATTCATATCCAAGGGTGGCACCTCGGTGATAGTCATGTCCACGGCCATCGGCATCATGCTCTCCGTCAGCCGTCACGCCGTGAGGGCCAACACCGGCAACAAGCAGGACCACAAGGCCGAGGATGCGCAGCTCTCGCCCGAGCTCCACACCGCCAACGCCTCCACCCTATGATCTGACGGCCCGGAGGCAACCAAAGAACAGAAAGTATCACAGAACCCCTGAAGGAGCCCTGAACAACTATGAAAGTACTTATAAGCGGAGGCGGAACCGGAGGCCATATCTTCCCCGCCGTCTCAATAGCCAACGCCCTCAGACGCCGTTTTCCGGATGTCGAAATCCTCTTTGTCGGCGCTGAAGACCGCATGGAGATGGAGCGCGTCCCCGCCGCGGGATACGAGATTATCGGCCTCCCCGTCGCGGGATTCGACCGCAAGCACCTCCTGCGCAACTTCAAGGTCCTCGCCAAACTCTTCAAGTCCATCCGCAAGGCCCGCAGGATTGTCAGAGACTTCAAGCCCGACATAGCCATCGGCGTCGGCGGCTATGCCTCCGGCCCGACCCTGAAGGCGGCCCAGAAGGCCGGAGTGCCGACACTGCTCCAGGAGCAGAACTCGTATGCCGGCGTCACCAACAAGCTGCTCGGAAAGAAGGCGCGGGGGATATGCGTCGCTTACGAGGGAATGGACCGCTTCTTCCCGGCCGACAAGATAGTCATGACGGGCAACCCGGTGAGGAAGGACCTTCTCGACCATCCGCTGACCGCGGCCAAGGCCCGCGAGGGCTTCGGACTCGACCCGCTGAAGCCGACGGTGCTCGTCGTCGGCGGCAGCCTCGGCGCCCGCACCCTCAACGAGAGCATGGAGGCGGGCCTCAAGGAGCTCAACGAGGCCGGGATTCAGGTCATCTGGCAGACAGGCAAGTATTTCGGCGACCGCGGAGACAAGGCGGCACGCAACATGGAGGGCGTGGTCGTCACCCCCTTCATCTCAGACATGGGCAAGGCCTACGCGGCCGCCACACTCGTGGTCTCGCGCGCCGGCGCCGGCTCCATCAGCGAGCTCGAGCTCCTCGGCAAGCCGGCCATCCTGGTCCCCAGCCCCAATGTGGCCGAAGACCATCAGACAAAGAACGCCCGCGCCCTCTCCGACCGCGGCGCCGCCCTCTTCATCGCCGACAACGAGGCGCGTGTTAAACTCGTCCCGGAGATACGGCGACTCCTTTCCGACCCGCAGAAGGTCGAGGACATGGCCCGTAAGGTCAAGGAGATGGCCCTCACCGACTCTGACGAGCGCATCGTCGACGAGGTGGTCAAAATCGTCAACGGGTAACACCTCAAACAAGGGCCTCACAGTTGAAGACACGACAGAACGCAATGGAGAAGAAACTGCTTTACTTTATAGGCGCCGGGGGCATCGGCATGGCCAACCTGGTGAGATACTACCTGAGCCGCGGCGCACGCGTCGGCGGATATGACCGCACGCCGAGCCACCTGACCGACGCCCTCTCGGAGGAGGGGGCCGAACTCATCTTCGAGGACAGCCCGGAGCTGATTCCCGCCGAGTTCCTCGACCCGGAGAAGACCCTTGTGGTCTACACTCCGGCCGTCAGCGAGGACAACCGTATCCTCACCACCTTCCGCAAGCGCGGACACGAGGTCATCAAGCGCGCCGCCCTGCTCGGGAAAATAACCGACCACTCTGAGGCGGTCTGCGTCGCCGGCTCGCACGGAAAGACCACGACCTCATCGATGATAGCCTGGATACTGAACGGAACGCCCCGGGGGTGCAACGCCTTCCTGGGGGGCATCCTGCGCAACACCGGCTCCAACCTGCTCCTCTGTGAGGGGAGCCGTTTCTCGGTCATCGAGGCCGACGAGTATGACCGCTCGTTCCA
>CAZUAK010000002.1:19501-38285 GCA_964618395.1 uncultured Sangeribacter sp. | reverse complement strand
CGCTGGTCTTCGACATCACCGGCCCGGAGGGCTTCGAGGTGCGAGACATCCATCTCGGCGTGCCCGTCGAGATAAACATCGACAACGCCGTGGCCGCAGCGGCCGCCGCCCGCTATTGCGGAGCCACAGCCGAGGAAATACGCCGTGGCCTGGAGACCTTCAAGGGGCCCGAACGGCGGTTCCAGATAATCATGAACGGCTCCGCAGCCGACGGCGGGCGCGTGCTCATTGACGACTATGCACACTCGCCCAACGAGGTCCGCGCCTCGATAGAGAGTGTCCGCAAGCTATACCCCGGGCGGCACCTGAGCGTCATCTTCCAGCCACACCTCTATACGCGCACCCGCGACTTCGCGCCGGAGTTCTCCGAGGCCCTCTCGGCGGCAGACCGCGTCATCATGCCCGAGATATATCCCGCGCGTGAGGAGCCCATTCCCGGCGTCGACTCTCACCTGGTCCTCGACGCCGTCCGTGACGCCGAAAAAATATACTGCGAGCGAAAAGACTTGCTTAATTTAATCGAAAATATTAATTTTGAGGTCTTAATGACCCTCGGGGCGGCAGACCTCAATGTGCTGCTGCCCGAAATCGAGCGCAAACTCAGAGGGAAGCAACCGTTAGAGGGCGTGCCGGCACAGCCGGAGGCCTGAAGAAAAGGGTAGACCGGGATAGATGAACAGGCCGTGGATGAAATGGGTGATATTGGGCTTGCTGACGGCGTATGTCGTCGGCATGACCTTTTGGGCCCGTGGCGAAGCCTCGCGAAACGTCTGCCGCGCCATAGACATCACCATTAAGGGTGACTCAAAGGCCGACTCGCTGACCGTGGCCGGAATCCGCAACGAGCTGGGAAGGTATCCCGAAAAAATCATAGGCGTCCAGTCCGAGCGGGTCAACACCGCGAAGATCAAGACCTATCTGTCGAAACTCGATGCCTTCGAGGAGGTCGACTGCATGATGGCCGGAGACGGCGCGCTCCACATCATCGTCAGCCCCATGGTCCCGGAGTTCCGGGTCCTCGACCCCCGCGGAGACTCGTACTATGTCAACAAGGACGGCAAGAAAATCAAGTCGAACGCCGACTTCTTCAGCGACGTCCCCGTTGTCATCGGCCAGTTCCAGCCCCACTTCCCGTTCAAGAAGATTCTGCCGGTTGTCCGCTATGTCAAGAACGACCCGGAGCTCTCGGCCCTGGTGACGGGCATCAAGGTGCTCGACCTTGACAACATCCTCCTGCTGCCGCGCATCCAGGGCCATGTGATAAACTTCGGTGACGGCCGCGACCCGGACCGCAAACGGGCCGCCATCCTGACCGCCTACCGTCAGATACTCCCCGTCAGGGGGTGGGAGACGTATGACACGATCTCGGTCAAGTACCGAAACCAGATCGTCGCCACGCGCCGCGACAAACGTCCGACCCGCATCCCCTCGGCCTATCTTGACGACGAGGACCTCGAGGAGGCAACCCTGCCCGAAGTCGCTCCGGCAGACACCGCCCGAACCCCAAACAACTAAGACAAAAACAAAAATATGAACTTCAACAAATATGTGGCCGCCCTCGAGATAAGCAGCTCGAAAGTCATCGGTGTCATCGGCACCGAGGAGGGCGGGCATCTCAATATCATAGCCTCGGACCAGGAAAAGAGCGTCGAGAGCGTCCGCTACGGCCATATCCAGAACCTCGAAGACACCTCCAACCGCGTGGCCCGCGTTCTGGCCCGCCTGGAGAGGACCCCGGGCGTGGAGCCCAACCGCATCGTCGGCGTCTATGTCGGCCTCAGCGGCCGCTCCATGCGCAGCATCGTCACCACAGTCTCGCTGACGCTGCCCGAAGAGACCGAGGTCAACGACGAAATCCTTGACCGACTCCGCCAGCAGGCCCTGGCGACATCCATAGACTCCTCGCTGACCGTCGTCGACGCAGTGGCCCGTATCTACAAGGTCGGCACCCAGGAGACCCCCAACCCCAAAGGGGTCATCGGAAACCGCATTGAGGGCACCTTCGACCTCATCGTCTGCCGCCCCTCGCTGATGCGCAACATCCACCGCACGCTCCCCGAGAAGCTCGGAATCCGTGTGGAGGGTTTCGTCATCACCGCCCTGGCCACGGCCAACATCGTCCTTACCGACGAGGAGAAGCGCCTGGGCTGCATGATGGTCGACATGGGGGCCGAGACCACTTCGGTCTCAATCTACAAGGGAGGGTGCCTGAGATACTTCGTGACACTCCCCTTGGGGGGCCGCAACATAACGCGCGACATCACCACGCTCCACCAGCTCGAGGAGCGTTCCGAGGAGATAAAGATACAGTCCGGAACGGCCATCCTGCGCGACACCTCGTCGTCGCTCAACATCCACGGACTCAAGCTGGCCGACGTGCATAACCTGACCGTCGCCCGCGCCGAGGAGATTGTGGCCAACGTGGTCGAGCAGATTGTGTATGCCGACATGAAGGAGAAGGATCTGCCCGGGGGCATCGTGCTCGTCGGGGGCGGAGCCTACCTCAACGGCATGAACGAGCTTCTTGAACGCCAGAGCGGCATGAGCGTGCGCACCGGACGCCTGCCGGCCTATATCCGCTTTGACGCACCGGGTGCGAACCAGCCGGGCGTCCTCCAGGTGGCGGCCGTGGCATACGCCGGAGCCACACTCGGCGACAGCATCTGTCTCGAAGGCCCCGAGAAGGAGGAACTCCCCGTCACCGGCGAGGCCAACCTCCCCGATTATAACGGAAACGACCGCCGCGACCGTGGTCACGGCCAGGCCCCAGAACCCGTCAAGAAGAAGGGAAGCCGCTTCTTCGACAACATCCGGAACAAGATGGCAAACATGTTCGGAAGCGAACAGGACAATTCCGACCTGCTTGACTGATTTAACGACTATTCACAATGAACGAACTCAACAACACCAACATACCGGACAACAACATCTCGGACACCTCCACCTTCAGAGAAACCGATGACGCCGCCATCATCAAGGTCATAGGCGTCGGCGGAGGCGGGGGCAACGCCGTCAACTACATGTACGAGCAGAAGATACCGTACGTGAACTTTGTTGTCTGCAACACTGACAACCAGGCGCTTGAGACCTCTCCCGTGCCCACGAAACTGACCTTGGGCTTCGACATCACCGGCGGCCGCGGAGCGGGCAACATGCCCGAGGTCGGACGGCAGTGCGCCGAGGCCAGCGCCGACGACATCCGCGCCCTCTTCAAGGACCAGACCGAGATGGTCTTCATCACCGCCGGCATGGGCGGAGGCACCGGAACCGGAGCCGCCCCGGTAGTGGCCCAGCTCGCCAAGGAGTGCGGCATGCTCACCATCGGCATCGTCACCATCCCCTTCATGTTCGAGGGCCAGGCAAAGATCCTCAAGGCCCTCGACGGCGCCATAGAGATGCAGAAACACGTGGACTCGCTGCTGGTCATCAACAACGAGAACCTCATCGAGCTCTATAAGGACTACGACTTCTTCAATGCCTTCTCGAAGGCCGACGACACCCTGGCAAACGCCGCCCGCTCCATCTCGGAGATTATCAGTGAGAAGTGTTATGTCAACGTCGACTTCCAGGACGTGAAGACCGTCCTCAAGGACTCCGGCACGGCCATCATCGCCACGGCCGAGGGCGAAGGGGAGAACCGCGTCTCGAAGGCCATACACAACGCGCTACACTCGCCGCTGCTCAAGACCCACGACATCAAGACCTCGCGCCGCCTGCTGCTGAAGTTCTCCTGCTCGCGCTACTCGTCAAAGCCCCTCCAGGCCCACGAGATAAACCAGATAACCGAATTCACCACCCAGCTCCCCCCCACAATCGACGTCAAGTGGGGTATCGCCGACGACCCCGAACTGGGCGAGAAGGTGAAGATAACGGTGCTCGCCGCCGGCTTTGACGTCACCCTCGACGACAAGAAGAAGGACGAGGAGAGAATCGTCTTCCGCGCCGACAACGGGTCAAAGAGCCACAATCCCGAGCCGGCCGCCCGCAAGGAACGCCAGCATGCCGAGGACCAGAACCGCATAGCCGAAATGTACGGCCACGACAAGATGGCCACGCAGATGAAGATGGCCAACAAGGTGAAGTATGCCGTTCTGCTCCCCTCTCAGTTCGACGACATGGAGGTCATATCCATGCTCGAACGGACCCCGGCATACAACCGCGACCCGCACTTCAACACGGACCTCAAACAGATGGTCCAGGCAAAGTCAACCCCGGCTCCCGTCACTCCCCGCCAGTCGAGCGGAAACACCATCAACTTCGGCGAGGAGTGAGAGCCCGTTTCAAAAAATGGCAGCCGCACGGGCGGCTCCGGAAAGGCCCACAGACCCGCATATTGCCCAAGACCTCATATTTTATACCCGCAAAATGGAAAATACCTACCTTATGGTAGCCAAGACCTTCCAGGGTCTTGAAGATGTCCTCCGGGACGAACTCATAGCGCTCGGCGCCCTCAACGTCGAGCTCGGCAACCGCATGGTCAGCTTCGAAGGCGACCTGGAAATGATGTATAAGGCCAACCTCTGCTGCCGCACGGCGCTCAGGATCCTCAAGCCCATCATCAAGTTCACCGCCGACACGCCCGACGAGCTCTATGACGCGGTGCGCAACATCGACTGGAGCAAGTATATGACCCCGGAGACCACCTTCGCCATAGACTCGACGGTCTCGGGCAACGACTTCACGCACTCACAGTTCGTGACCTATCGCGTAAAGGACGGTATCGTAGACCATTTCAACGACACCGTGGGGCGCCGCCCCTCCATCCGCCTCGACGGCGCGGACCTGCTCTTCAACGTCCATATCTCGGACAACCGCGTGACCATCTCGCTCGACTCCTCGGGCGAGCCGCTGAGCCACCGCGGGTATAAGGTCGACAACACCAAGGCCCCCATCAACGAGGTGCTCGCCGCCGGCATCATCATGAAGACCGGATGGCGCGGTGACTGCGATTTCGCCGACCCGATGTGCGGCTCGGGCACATTCCTCATCGAGGCTGCCCTGATTGCGGCCAACATCAACCCCGGCATCTTCCGCAAGAGCTTCGCTTTTGAAAAATGGCCCGACTTCGACGCCGACCTCTTCGAGAGGCTCTATAACGACGACAGCGCCGAGAGGGAGTTCAGATACAAGATTTATGGCGGCGACATAGATGCCGACGCCGTGGCCATAGCGCGCAAGAACGTCAAGTCGGCCGGTGTCGAGGAGATGGTCGAGCTGGAGCGCAAACCTTTCGAGGAGTGGTCAGAGCCGGCCGGAGAGGGTGTCATGGTCACCAATCCGCCATACGGCGAGCGCCTGAAGCCGGCCGACATAGATGCCCTCTACTCCGCGTTCGGCACCACGCTGAAGAGGAACTTCGCGGGGTGGCACGTGTGGGTCATCGGCTATAAGGACGAGCACTTCAACGGCATCGGCCTCAAGGCGTCGGTGAAGATTCCGCTCCACAACGGCTCGCTGGAGTGTTCGCTGCGCGAGTACGTGCTCTTCGACGGGGACTACAACTCGTTCCGCGCCGACGGCGGCAGCGTCGCCAACAGGAACCGGAGCAAGGAACCGGTCCGCAAGGCCCTTCGCAAGAGCGATTCTGAATGGGAGGCTGAGGCGCGTCGCTTCGACGGTGGCAAGCCGCGCAAGGACCGCGACCGCTTCAAGAAGGATGACCGTCGCGACTTCAAGCGTGACGACCGTCGCGATTTCAAGCGTGACGACCGTCGCGACTTCAAGCGCGACGACCGTCGCGACTTCAAGCGTGACGACCGTCGCGACTTCAAGCGTGACGACCGCCGTGACTTCAAGCATGACGACCGACGCGACTTCAAGCGTGACGACCGACGTGACTTCAAGCGTGACGACCGACGCGACTTCAAGCGTGACGATCGACGCGACTTCAAGCGCGAGGAAAGGCGCACGGACGCTGTCAGGGTGTCTAACAAGGGCCCGAAGCTCTCTGCCGAAAACGAAGTGCGCTTCTCGCCTTACAAACTCCGCTCGCGCCGCAAAAAGGAGGAAGAGGGGGAGTGATTCTGTCCTTTGGGGGAGTGATTAACAATTGAATATGGAGAAGATTCTGTTGCTCGGATCCGGTGCACGCGAAAGCGCCTTGGCGTGGGGCATGCTACAAAGTCCGAAACTCGATAAACTCTTTACCGCTCCCGGGATGTACCCCGGAGCGATTCAGGCGACGGGCCTCGACCCGATGGATATCGAAAAGGTGCGCGATTTCGTCGTCCGCCACGGTATCACCATGGTCGTCCCCGGCTATGAGGAACTCATAGCCTCAGGCATCGCCGACGCGCTGGAGGACCTCCCGGTGCGCGTCGTCGCGCCGACAGCCGAAGCCGGGCGCCTGGAATCCGACAAGGAGTATGCCAAGGAGTTCATGAGCGACTACGGCATCCCCACACCGCGCTGGATGTCGGTCTCGGCCGACACCCTCGAGGAGGGCCTCGCATTCCTGAAGTCGGGCCAGCCCCCATACGTCCTCAAGGCCAACGGCCTTGCCCAGGGCATAGGCGTCCATATCGTGGAGAGCCTCTCCGAAGCCCGTGACCTGTTGCGCGACATGCTTGACGGCCTCTATGGCGAGGCTTCGCAGACCGTCATCATCGAGGAGTTCGTCCCCGGCAGGGAGTGCTCCGTCTTCGTGGCGGTCAACGGCGACAAGTACAAGATACTGACCACGGCCCAGGACTACAAACGCGTGGGCTCGGGAAACCGCGGCCCCAATACGCGCGGAATGGGGTCGGTCTCCCCCGCTCCGTTTGCCGACGATGCTTTCCTGGAGAAAATCGAGTCTACCATCATCCGCCCTACACTGGCCGGACTGCGCGACAAGGAACTGCACTACAGCGGAATCCTCTATTTAGGCATCATGGAGATTGCCGGCATACCGCTGCTGTTGGAGTATAACGTGCGCCTCGGCGACCCGGAGACACAGGCCATCGTCCCGCGTCTGAAGACCGACGTCATCGAGATCATGAAGGCCATAGCCGACAACCGCCTCGAGGAGCTGAAAGTGGAGTTCACAGACAATGTCGGCGTCTCGGTTGTCCTCGCCGCTCCGGGCTATCCTTCGGCTCCGGAGGTCGGGAATCCCGTCACCGGCCTCGGCGCCGCCCGCGAGACGGGTGTCCTCGTGCTGCCCGGTGAGATAGGGAAGGACGGCACCGGCAAACTCGTCACCCGAGGCCCGCGCATCCTCACCGTGGCCGATGCGGCCCCGACAGCGGCCGAAGCGGCCGAAAAGATACGCGCCGCCATATCCAAAATCGAATCGCCGGGCGCGTTCTACCGCCACGACATCGGTGCCGAATATTGACCCCATGTTCTGAGTTCTGATGAGTGTCAGCCGGTTTTCTTCAGGTTCGCGTCCTATCTCGACCCTCACATCGATGATGCTGGGACTCCTGGCAGGCGTCATGATGGCCCTCTCGGGCGTGCTCGAGATTTTCCCGCTGCCGACCGAACGCCTCGGGTTCTGCCTCCCCTCGCCCAACCTGTGGAACCTCCCGCCGACCATCGGGTGGACCGTGAACACCTGTCTGCTGCTGCTCTGCGCGGCCGCCTGGTTCTTCATCAACAAGGAGTTCACCATCGTCAAGGGTATCGACCGACTGACCCTGGTGGCGTTCCTCATCTTTGTCAGCTCAAACCCGGTCTGCACGGGCCACCTCTCGACCGGCTCGATTCTGCTCAGCGTGACGGTGCTCTGCCTGACCATCCTCTTCGGCACGGTCAACCGCCGCAACTCGACCCACCAGATTTTCGCGATATACACCTTCCTCTCTATCGGCTCGATGTTCCAGTATGCCTTCGTGCCGATGATGCTGCTTTTCTTCATCGCGGCCATCATCATGAAGGCCATGCGGACAAAGGAGGTGCTCGCCACGCTGCTCGGCATCGTCGCCCCTTACTGGGTCGCCGTCGGGTTAGGGGCTGTATCGATAGAGCAGTTCTCACTGCCCGATCTGGTGCCCGACTTCTCGGGACTCTTCAGCTCGCACGCGCTCGTAGTGCTGTGGATAAACTTCGGTGTCTCTCTCCTGTCGGGCCTTCTGATGGCCTTTTCGAACAGTATGGCCATCTTTGCCGGCAACACCGAGACCCGCGCGCGCAACAACGTCATCACCCTCATCATCGTCATGACGGCCCTGTTCGTCATCTTCAACTACTCGAACATGGCCGCATACCTGCCGACATTCTATTTCGCCCTGGCCGTCCAGGTGGGCAACTTCTTCGCCTATCACACGGTCCCGTGGCGCAAGACCATCATCTGGACCTTCACGGGCCTCTACCTGACCGGATTCATCCTCATGGCGGCGCTGTAGGTGTTAGGGTATTAGGGTTTTTAGGGGCCTTAGGGGCCTTAGGGACTGGACACTAAGGGGGGAATTGTGAATTTTGAATCTTGCATTGTGAAGAACCTTAAGTTTATCGTTGACGACAATATACCCTTCATCAAGGGACGTCTTGAAGCCGTGGGCGACGTGGTCTATGTCGACCAGTTCGGCTTCACTCCGGAGCTTGTCCGCGACGCGGACGCGCTCATCATCCGTACCCGTACACGCTGTGACCGTGAACTGCTCGAAGGGTCAGCGGTCAAACTCGTGGCCACGGCCACTATCGGCACCGACCAGATAGATATCCCGTGGTGTGAGGCAAACGGCATCACCGTCCGCAATTCGCCGGGGTGCAACGCCCCGGGGGTGGCTCAGTACGTGTGGAGCTCCCTGTTGCGCTTGGGCATGAAGCCGGGGGTGCATACCGTCGGCGTCATCGGCCACGGCAACGTCGGCTCCATCGTGGCCGAGTGGGGCCGCGCAATGGGCTTTGACATCCTGCTATGCGACCCACCGAAGGCCTTGAGGCAGGAGGAGCAAGTCCTCACCCACCCGGAGGCCGCGCGCGAGGAGTATCTCCCCATGGAGGAGGTCCTCCGTCGCTCAGACGCAGTCTCCCTCCACACACCGCTGACGCGCACGGGAGAATATCCCACGTTTCATTTAATCGACTCTGAGGCCGCCAGCAACCTGCGCGAGGGTGCAATCCTTGTCAACGCTGCCCGAGGCCCTGTGGTGGCTTCTGAGACGTTCTCAAAGGCCATTGACAACGGGGTGACCGCCGTCATCGACACCTGGGAGGGTGAGCCGGACCTTGACCGGGAACTGCTAAATAAGGCCGAGATAGGAACCTTCCACATCGCCGGCTACTCACGCCAGGGAAAGGAACGGGCCACGCGCATGGTGCTCGAGGCCGTGGAGGAGAAGTTCGGGGTCAAGGTCGACAAGTCGGGACTGGCCCCGGCGTGGACCCCGGAGCCGAATGTTTCGGCCGAGGCCATCCTCAGCTCATACGACCCGTATGCCGACGACCGTCCGCTGCGCGAGAATCCCGCTGCCTTCGACACCCTCAGGCGCGAATATGACTTTCGAGACGAGCCTGTCTTCAACGAGACCCCGAAACCTTAATACCCGTTTTTCTAAACCTTAGTTCCCGTTTATAGACGGAGCCTAAAGCTGAAACCATGGCCAAGTATTATGTTGTGTGGGTGGGACGTCACCCCGGTGTATATGATAACTGGGACGACGCGCGCGAGCAGATAGACCAATTCCCGAACGCCAAATACAAGAGCTTTCCCAACGCGGAGAGTGCGGCGCTGGCCTTCCGCGAGGGGACGCGCCAGGCCGACCGCAACGACCTGGGGGCGGTCCTGCGCGAGGCGAGCCGAAGCTCGGAGCCCAAGGCGGGGAAGCCGGACTATTTCTCCTTCCCCGAGATTGACCTCAACGGATGGGCCGTTGACGCGTCGTGCCTGGGGAACCCGGGGCGCATGGAATACCGGGGCGTTGAACTGATGACGGGGCGCGAGATTTTCCGCGTCGGCCCCTTTGAGCAGGGGACCAACAACATCGGCGAGTTCCTCGCCATTGTGCACGCCCTGGCCCTGATGGAGAAGACCGGCGAGCGTCATACCATCTACAGCGACTCGCAGATAGCCCAGTCCTGGATACGGAAGAAGACACTGCGCACGACCGTAAAGCAGACGGAGGCCAATAAGAGGCTCTTCGAGGTCATGGCGCGCGCCCTTTATTGGATTCGCACCCATGCGGTATCGGTGCCCATCCGCAAGTGGCAGACCGAGGAGTGGGGAGAGATACCGGCCGATTTCGGCCGCAAGTGAGAGCCCAAGCGAGAGTCATGGAGGGTATCGGGTTCAGTGTCGTAGCCGAGGCGTTGAGAGGGGCCGGAGCGGCCGCAGTGGCGGCAGTTCGCGCCGAAGCGGTGTCAGACGCTGACCGTGAGCAGTTCGGACGCTGGCTTGAGTCCGGAATGAACGCCGGCATGGAGTATATGCACAACTGGCCCGGACTCCGTTTTGACCCGCGTGAGCTGCACCCGGGCACCGCCTTTGTCATCTGTTGCGCCTTCCCCTACGCACAGAACCTCGCTGAAGCCCCACAGATTGCTTCTTACGCACTCGGGGCCGATTATCATAAGGTTATACCAAAACGCATTAAAAAAGCCCTCAGAGGACTCGAAAACGATTTCTACGGCAGTGTCCGGATATGTGTCGACAGTGCTCCGGTGCGTGAACGGTACTGGGCGGTGCGTTCCGGACTGGCGACCCGCTGCGACAGCGGGCTGGTGGCTGTACCCGGCCTCGGCACTCAGTTCTTCCTCGCTGAGATACTGACAACCTGGAAACTCACTGGCCCGGAGCCGTTCCTGAACCTCCCCTCGGCGGCAGCCTCAGTGTGTGACGCCTGCGGGGCCTGCCGGCGTGCCTGTCCGGCGGGGGCCATCGGAGAAGGTGGCACGGTTGACGCCAACCGCTGCGTGAGCTACCTGACAATCGAGCACAAAGGGGACTGGACCGACGCGCAACGGGAGGCAATGTCTCTCCCTACGGCAAAAGGCCGGCTCTTCGGCTGCGAGATATGCCAGAGGGTCTGTCACCTGAACCGCAACGTCCCCACGACGGCGATACCCGAGTTCGCCCCGAGACCGGAACTGCTCGCCATGACAGCTGTCAAGGCGACGACGCTCACCACTGAGGACTTTGACCGCCTCACCCAATCCTCACCCCTGCGTCGCACAGGCCTCGATGCCCTGCGCCGCAACGCCGGTGTTTAGATAAGAACAACTTACAATTTTATCTTTCGCTCACAATACGACACATCGGACAGAAGTCGTTGACCTCTGTCCGATGTGTCGTATTGTGTGTTTCGCGGGGGATGCTCAGATGGCCCAGACGAGATAGAGCGCACCCCAGGTGAAGCCGGCTCCGAAGGCCGTCATCACGATCTTGTCACCTTTCTTCAGCTTGGACTTATACTCATCCATGCAGAGCGGAATCGAGGCGGCCGAGGTGTTGCCGTGGTTCTGGATGTTGACAAGCACCTTCTCCGACGGAATCTTGGCGCGCCCGGCGACAGCCTCGATGATGCGGAGGTTGGCCTGGTGGGGCACCAGCCAGTCTACGTCGTCGACCGTGAGGTTGTTGCGCTTCATGACAGACAGCGTGGAGCTGAGCATGTCAGAGACGGCGTTTTTGTAGACGGCGCGGCCTTCCTGATAGATGAAATGCTCACCCGCCTTCACGGTCTCGACAGTCGCCGGTTTCACGGAACCGCCCGCCTTCATCAGCAGGTTGGGCAGTCCGGTGCCGTCGATGTGAATCTCCGCGTCTATGATTCCGAGGTTGGGGTCGTCGGTGGGCTCAACCATGACGGCAGCGGCGGCGTCACCGAAGAGGGGACACGTCGCGCGGTCTTCGTAGTTGGTCATTGACGACATCTTCTCGGCGCTCACGACGATGACCTTTTTGTAGAGGCCCGAGGAGATGTAGGCTCTCGCGGCCTGAAGGGTCACGATGAAGCCCGCACACGCGGCCTGGATGTCGTATGCGTAGGCGTTTGTGAGATGCGACTCGTGGGCGATGACCGATGCCGTTGAGGGGAAACGGTAGTCGGGATTGGAGGTCGCGCAAATGAGGAGGTCAACCTCTTCGGGCTTCACGCCGGTCTCGGCCAGCAGTTTCTCGACGGCTTTGATTCCGAGGTATGACGATCCTTTCCCCTCTTCGCGGAGGATATGACGCTCCTTGATGCCGACGCGTGTGGTTATCCACTCGTCGGTGGTGTCGACCATCCGCGAGAGCATTTCGTTGTCGAGGATGTCGTCAGGGACGTATGATGCTATACCCGTGATAATTGCGTTCTTCATCACTATGAGAGACGTTTATTGGAAGGAGAGAGAGCAGTTGATGTTAAACCGCCCGGGCTGGCAGGCCGCGTTCCGGAGAGAGCGGACTGTGGCCGGGCGGAAAAAACTCGGTTGAGGGGAGGATGTGAATCGAAGGCGCAGCGGCTTAGACCTCTGCCTTTTCGATTACGAGTTTCCCACGATAGTATCCACACTCACCGCAAACGGTGTGCCAGATGTGCCATGCGCCACAGTTGGGGCAGATTGCGAGTGTCGGGATGAGGGCTTTGTCGTGTGTGCGGCGTTTGGCCGTACGGGTGTGTGATTGTCTGCGTTTAGGATGTGCCATTGTTTAAACAATTGAATTTTTGAATCCGTCGTTACCCCGGTTTTCGAGGCCGGGTCTCCGGCGCCCCTTTATCTCCTCTGCGGAGCGGAAACGCGGATTGGACGGGTTCCAGCTGTTATTTCATTTAATTTTCTTTCGTTTGTCAATCTTCGCTCAGACACGCCTGCTGAGAGACCGGTCCGGCTGACCGGATGCCGCCTCTCCGCTTGGGGTCAATCTTCGTTCATGGCCTCGGAGTCGACCTCGTCGAGAGCTTCGTCGATTTCCTCGTCGCCACCGCCGCGGCCCGAATGTTTGCTCAGCACCGAGGCCATCGCGCGGTTGCACTTCCCTAAGGGATGCACGTGGCGCATGGGGATGGTCAGCAGCACCGTGTCATACAGCAGATAGGCCACATTCAGGAACGGATCAGACTCCGGGATGACCAGGACGTCGTCCGAGTCGTCACTGTACGTCTCGCCATACTTCACCGTGATGTGATAGACGGTGTCCACCTCATGGTCCAGCGGATCCAAACAGCGGTCGCAGGGTACGTGGAGAAGCCCCTTGCAGGTAAAGGTACAGTCATACATCCCGTTCTTCTTCTCCAGATCGAGATGAACCTTCACGTCTGAGTCTATCACGTCCGGGTTCTCCATATTCTTGAAGAACTGCGTGTCGAGCGTGAATTCCTGCTCATAATGTCCGTCACCAAGCCTGGCGAGGGGCACTTCAAAGTGAGTGAACTTTCCCAATTTTTAAACGTGTTTGAAAAAAGTGCCACAAAGATAACGAGTTCTCGGGTAACAGACAAATATTTAGTCCTTTTTTCGCTCTTTTAGCGTTATTTTATCTTTGCAGACCCTCCGAAAATCAGAAAATCGCCCCCGAACACGAGGTCCGGACGGGCGATTTTCATATTTTGTCGGTGTGGAAACTTATCTGACGACAACCTTGACAGTCTTGCCTTCGTAAGCCACGATATAGATGCCGGCGGGGAGGTTTTCGGTTCCGGTCTCGACACCCGAGGGATTGAAGACACGCGCACCGGCGGGAGCCTCTACGCGGCCGTATTCACCCTTGATGACGCCGTCGAGCTCGATGTCGCCCACTCCGCTGTTGGCGGGGACGAAGTTCACGATGTTCGAGATCTTCAGACCGGGAATCTCGTTGCTGGGACGCACGTATGCGCGCATCTCTTTGGTCCACGCGCTGGGCTTGATGTTGGTCACCACGACCTCGTTGACGTCGCCCACGGGCTTGTCGCTGTATCCGTCTACGGTCTCATAGCGGTTTCCGGAGCGGCTCTCAACGGTCACGTAGTAGTCGGTTGCACCTTCGACCTTGTCCCATGTCAGGCGGAATGAACGCTGGCTGGCAGAGACGATTTCGGGCTCGTGGAGAAGCGTGGTGGCGCTCAGCTGAACGACGGTGTTGAAGTCGAACGATGACTCTCCCTTGGCGCGGTCATAGCTGATGGAGGAGATGACCGGAGAGTAGTCGGCGCCGGTGGTGAAGACGGGCAGAGTCACCTGGCCACCCTTGAAGATGTAGGTGTCCCAGTCATCGGGATCGTCCGTGGCGCCGGGCCATGCGTAGCTGCCGTGTGAGTTGGCAATGGGAACAAAGCGGGAGACGCCGGCATAGTTGACGGTGTTGTTCACCCAGTTGTTCTTCTTGTAGTCTACGTGCCAGATCATCATGCCGTCGCCGGGGAGCGCGCTGTCCCAGCCGTCTTTGGTACGGGTCTCCACCACGAAGTATTCGGGATAGAACGCGGTGGTGGAGCCGGGACGGTACATTCTCAGGCGGTATGCCTTCACGGGCTCACCCTTGACAGTGGCCTTTGAGAGCGAGGGCACCACGTAGTGGCCGGAGTCGTCGGGCTTGATGTCTTCATATTCGAGCCATCTGCAGAGCCACTGCTGGTATGCGTTGTAGAGCGGGGGACGGGTAGAGGAGTCGTTATAGGTGCCGTTGGCCATGACGTCCCAGTATCCGGGAGTCTGGGTGGAGGCGTTGCCCTCTACGTCATAGGTGTCGGGGAGGCCCAGTACGTGACCGTACTCATGGACAAAGGCACCGATGCCGTCGAGATAGGGCTGCTGCGCACCCTCGGGGAGGGCACCGCCCTGAAGCTCGTTGGAGCAGGCGTATGTGCGGAACTTCTTGCCGTCGAGAACGAGTTCTTTGAGACCGAGGGTGAAGTCCCAGCAGTAGTTCTTGAAGTCACCCTGGTGGGGCCAGATGGTCGTCGGGTCGCCCGAGTCAGCCTGGCCGTAACCGGCATAGAAGAAGAAGATGTTGTCGATGTTGCCATCCTCGTCATAGTCGTATTTCGAGAAGTCAACCTCGTCGTCGAGCTTCTTGAGGGCCTCCTCCCAGGCGTAGCCGAGCAGTGCGGTCTTGCCGTCGCCGTTCAGGCCTGAGCCCTTGCCGGTGTAGTACTCGGAGGTCTGCGAAACGCGGACCGGGCCGACGATGTCGAAGGTCGGACGGAAAACGCCGTTCGAGGTCGCGATGAAGTAGTCGCGGGCCGAGCCTTTGCCGTTGTAGGCCGAATATCCCGCCTCGTTACACATTCTGTTGAAGGCGGTCGCCGGATTGGGCACGGTGAAGGGGGTGTCGGCGAACTCGACGAGTACAACCAGCGCATGAACCTCACCCTGACAGGGATAAACCGTACGGCCGTTGTTGTCGAGCTCGGCCATGCGTTTCTTGGCCGAAATCTCCTCGGGGACCATCAGCTCTGCCTCGTGACGGAGGAAGTCGATGTTGTCCTCGTCTGCGGTGAGCACAAGGCCCTCGCGGACAACGGGCGTCCATTTGCCGTCCTTATATTCGAGCAGGGTGGTGCCGTCGGCGCTGACAACCCATGAGAAATCTTCGTTACCATAAACATAGGCCTCGACTGCGGTGCCGTCACCGTTCGGAAGGGTGCGGAGACCCGGAGCCGCGGGACGCGCCGAGACGAAAAGGGGCAGCGACAGGGCCGCCAGGGGAAGTAAATGTCTTAATTTCATTTTATTCGTGCTGGTTACTTTCTTACTTTTACTGTCTCGCAGGGCTGATTTCGTTTCTTCATTAATGGTTGAATCAAGAATGGTTCAATCAAGCCTTCGAGCATTCACGGTATTATGGATTCCGGTACACCCGGGCCGGACCCGGGGAATGGAAAACTGTTTTTCTCTTTAAGGTACCTCCGAGGGGAATCGAACCCCTATCTAAAGTTTAGGAAACTTCTATTCTATCCGTTGAACTACAGAGGCTTCCGGCTGTATGGCCTCATCTTGTCCGCATCTCCGCTCCGGAGAAGGCTCCCGTCCCTGCGGGGCGTCGGCTTTGCGTGTTAGATGAGCCTGCCTTTATACATAAGCGCAAATTTAGCACTTTATTATATTTCGTGAAACAGTTTTTGCGATTTAGGCCTATAAAAATTGTTAAATGGCCCTTTTTGGACCCCGTTTGGGGAGAACGGGAGCGCCCGGCTTACGGATGAAGCCTTATCCGCTGCCCGGGCTTGTCTTTGGCCTTGGGGTTGAAGCGGCGCAGGGCCTCCATGGTGACTCCGAAGCGTTGTGAGAGAGAGTGGAGCGTCTCGTCGCGTCCGATGGTGGCGTTCTTCACGTCTTCGGGGCCTTCGTCGAGTTTGGCCACAAGGTAGACCTCTTCCCAGTCTCGTATCTCGCCGTCGGCCTCCACATCGTTGTTGGCGAGCAGCTGTTCGAGCGGAACGCCGAACTCGGCCGCCAACGAGCCGTAGGTGTCGCCGGGGAAGGAGATGACGTAGTGAAGGCCGCGGCTCTTGCGCACAATGTGGCTCGAGGCCATGGTCCGGCGTATAAACTCGGCCATCTCCGCCTCCGCAGCCGGAGAGCCGGCATCATAGCGGTTGAGGGCATAACGCTCTATGATGGTGATGAGGATGTCGGCATAGTGAGGGTTTGTCGCATAACCGCACTTCTTCAACCCGCGAGCCCAGCCGCAGTAGTCGGTCAGTTCAAGCTCGAAAAGCGAAGCATACCTCTTGCGCTTCAAAAAACGGGAGTGGTCTTCGAAGCTCTCCTGAACATCTCCGTAGACGCGGAAGCACTCGTCCGGTGCGTCGTCAGACCTCAGCATGGTCTCCCCCTCCCAGTCGGCGTGACATTTGATGCCGAAGTGGTTGTTGCCCTCGGTGGCGAGTGTGGAGCGTCCGGCGGCACTTTCGAGCAGACCCTGCGCGAGGGTGATGGAGGCCGGAATGCCGTGGCGCTCCATCTGCGCGACGGCCGCGTCCGCGTAGCGGTCAATGTAGTCCGTATAGGCGTCGGCCGAAACCTCAGCCGTGACCGAGGCCAGCAGCATGAGCAGACCTAAACCCTTTCTCCAACAAACCTTTTTTATGGTGAAACTGAAGATATCTCCTAAATTCTTTTTCATCGCGAAATAAACGCCCGCCCCAATTTGTTTAGTATACAGACAGAAACGATTGCAAATAACGGTTGATTTAAATATGAAAGAGAAACAGATAGTGACATCCTTTAAGGAATATGCCTTCGACGAGCTTCCGGACGAGGACCGCGCGCTGGTGGAGAAGGCCAAGGAGATGACCCGCAATTCTTACGCGCTCTGGTCAAAGTTCATGGTGGGTGCGGCCATCCTGCTCGAAAACGGCGAGGTCGTGACGGGCGCCAATCAGGAGAACGTGGCCTTCCCTTCGGGGACATGCGCCGAACGTTCGGCGTGCTACTATGCCGGCGCGAGTTATCCGGGCGTTCCGTTCAAGAAAATCGCCATCGCCGCCCGCAACCTCTCAAAGGACGACACCCTCGACTTCGAGGAGAGTTTCGAGAAGACACCCGTAGCACCCTGTGGCGCCTGCCGTCAGGCACTTATCGAGTACGAAAGGCAGCACGGGCCCATCGAGGTGCTTCTCTATGGCGCCGACAAGACATACGTCGTTCCGAGCGTGGCTTCACTCATGCCCTTCACCTTCACTGACTTCTGAAGGCGTCTCGGCTGCCGGTGCTGCGCCTGAGTTCACAGACGATCCTGTCTCACCTGTTCCGGCGGCGCTCCCGGTGCTCCAGGTGCCTGCGGGGCGGGGACGTACCGGAGTGACCGGCTTAGGTTCCTGGACCGGAGTCAGCAGCTCTTCGGGGGCCGGGGTCTCATGACCGAGGGTGACGAGCTTCAGCGTGTCGCCGGCGACATCGCGCCGGTAAATCTTCGGCAGCTCTATGTGGGCAAAGGGACGGCCGGCACTGTCGACCATCTCATAGCGGCGGTCGCCGATGACCTGTATTTTGGCACACTCGTCAGAAAACGGGACGACAAGCTCGTGGCGTTCGAGGTCATAGACTCCCACCGACTGGCCGTCATCGAGCGCAAGGAAGGGCTGGCGACGGTCAAGGAGGTAGAAGTTATGGTATCTCGGCTGCACAATCACGCTGTACCGGTCAGCGAGGCCATAGAGCGGCTGGCCATCCTTGCCCTTCTCATAGCCTTCGATGACCTTCACGCCGTATGGCGAGTAGTCGTAGGCGTGATAGGGGAGCACGTACCGGTACTGCGGACGCGGGACGAAGCCGAAACACATCATGACCACGCCCAGGGCAAAGACACCCATGAGTTTCTTCCATCCGCGACAGGCCATTGCAAAACCGCCGAGGACACAGACGCATCCCACGCCCAGTGCGCACCAGTTGAGTATCCACGGCGCCGTCGGGAACCACCAGAGAAGCAGCAGGCCGATGATGACGACAAGCACGCCGCGCAGCTTGACAGCCTGACGACGCCGCGCCTCGCGGCCGTAACCCCTCGAGCGGAATCCGCCCCCGGACCTGTCATCGTCGCCCGAGAAGGCCCACAGCAACCATAACGGCAGAGCCAGGACACCGGCCAGCACAAGGCCCCAGTCCTGATAATATCCTATAAGTGCGGCTATCACCCACACGGCGACAAAGACCGCTATTTTCGAGAGGTTCATAAATATCTACTTTGGCAACGCCTGCAAATATAATCATACTTTCGCAGATATGCAAACCCGGAGGTTTCAAAATAATTTCAAGACATGAGGTCTGACGGGCACCGAAATATTTTTTTTGGAAAAAATTTGGTGATAAAGAAATTTATTCATAACTTTGCACCCGCAAAAGCCCCTTTTGCACCATTGGAGAGATGGGTGAGTGGCTGAAACCAACAGTTTGCTAAACTGTCGTAGGAGTTATTTCCTACCACGAGTTCGAATCTCGTTCTCTCCGCCGACAC
>CAZUAK010000002.1:16377-19401 GCA_964618395.1 uncultured Sangeribacter sp. | reverse complement strand
TGTCGTAGGAGTTATTTCCTACCACGAGTTCGAATCTCGTTCTCTCCGCCGACACCTAAGACCTTATGACTTCAGTCATAAGGTCTTTTTCTTTTCCCCCTCCCCTTACGCCCCGAAAAAGGCCGGTCCACCCTCGGGGCGGACCGGCCGTCAGTCACCGGATTTCACCGGGTTAGCTTCTGGGAGCGGCGGGCGCGGAGCTCGGCGGCGAGGGCGCCGGTCAACGGCTGGGAACGACCTGAGCCGCGGACGTAGGAGCGCGCAACACCGTCTGGGATGTCTCCCTGCAGTTCCACGACGTCATAGGGGTACGGCTCGACCTTGATGCGCAACAGGCTGCGCCCCTCCGGACTCTCCTCGGGAACATACATCACCCGGCCGGTCACGATGTCGCTGCCGGCCTTGGTGCCTGCCTGCTCGCGGAAGGCGTTGTCCATGAACCGCATGATGTGCTGCTTGTAGTGGTCCATGTCTGCCGACGATATGTATTTCATCTTGTAAAGTTCCTTCATGTCAGACTCCACACCTTCGGCAAATCCGAAGTCGTTCACGCCGATAAGCAGCGTGCCCCCCTCGGTCGAGTTGAGAAACGCACAGACAGTCTTGATGATGGCCCACTTCTGACCCTCCGGGTCGGCCACGAGGTTGTTCCGGCGGCGGTTGAGGGGCGGATAAACGACAGAGAGCTTGAACTCAAGCTGCTCGCTCTCGTCTCCATACCATTTGCGGTCTGACAGTATGGTCTTATACTCGTCGTCGACTCCAAGCGTGGCTACGATGGTGCGTTTGATGTTGTCCAGTTCCCTCGGGCGGATGATGCCTGCCAGGTTGTTCGAGGCCTCGATAAGCTTCGACACCCTGACGAGGAGGTCGTCGTCAGAGTCTATCGTGGCTACGGGAGCCAGTGAGGCGTTCTCTTCGAGCACGGGATTCACATACTCGCGCAGACGCTCAAGCATCCGCGAGCGGCGGGCGACGGCCTCTTCGTTGGTCATCTCGTCGTCGGCTATCAGCGGGCGTATCTCGCGCCCCTGCGCAAAGTCAACGAGCCTCGAGAGGTAGAGTATCTCGTGGTGGAGGAATTCATAGTCGGCCTTGCGCCCGGTGATGTGGCAGGCCACGGCGGCGCACAGAAGGTTCTCGAGCCTCTCGCGGGTGGTGCGCGAAACGTCGTCGGCGAGCACGGCCATGGTCCGCGCCAGTATGTCGGCCGAGACCGGCGAGAGCGCGCGCCACGGGTCGCGGTTGTTCCTCAGATGGGAATACACGCTGTCACAGTATGAAAGGAACGTGTCCGCGAAGTTCTCATCGGCCCCCTCACGCCCGAAGGACTCGGGAACCTCGGTCTCCGTGAAGATGGGCTCGGCGTATATATAGAAATTGACGCTGTCCTTCTTGGGGGCTTCGTGATAGGTCCTCACCCATATCGGGAGCCCTTTCTCTATGGCCTCTTCATACTGGTCGAGCTCGTCATCGTTGAGGGCCTTGATCTTCTCCCGAGCTATGCCTATCCTCAGGCCTTCTTCGGTTATCCACTGCTGGCCGCCGGCATACTCACAGTCATAGAAGGCGGTTAGTTTCTGACTCGCCGCGTCACAGCCTATCTCGCGATAATGTGTCTCGAGGTTGCTGCTCATCTCGAACAGGCACTTCTCGTGAGGATAATATGTCACCTCCACGATGTCGCCCGGCTTGAAAAAGCCCCGGATGATGTCGGTCGAGGGACGATGGTCGGGGTCAAGGCGCATGTAGACGTTTCCCTGGACCATCTTATAGTCGGGGTCTATAGAGCGGACAACCATCTTGATTCCGGTCATGGATATGATTTCGACCGGGACGATGCTGCCGACCCCATACTCCTTTACGCGCTTCACCACCGAGGGCTTGAAGTCGCTCAGCGACCTCATGAAGGCCGTGGCACCTTTGTATGACGACGAGAAGTCCGTCAGCCTCTCGAGCTCGCCGGGGCTGACCTTGATCTCGGCCATGCCCTTGAGCGTAAGGCCGGCGCCCCCGACAAACTGCGTCTTGGGCTTTTTGATCTTATATTCTGTCAGGTTGAGGCCCGAGAGCGAGATGGAGCCGTCCGGACTGACCACCATCAGGCCGCCGTTCTCGAGATAAAAGCGGTCGTTGGGGTTCTTTACCGGCGTGAAGGGGGTCTCAGCGACGCGCTCGGCCAGGATGCGGGGATTAAGGTCGCCCGATATGGTCCTCCACGAAAAGGTGAGCCGGTGAATCTTGCGCTCGGCGACACACAGTGTCAACACGCGCCAGAGTCCGGCCTGGGTTCCCTGCGGCAGGTCGGGATACGCGCTCAGCAGCAACGCCGCCAGCGCCCCTATCGAGGCTGTGGGAGACTGCCCTTTCTTGTCGCGCGCCAGGGCCGTGGCACCCATCAGAGCCACTATCTGGGTTGTCGGATAGTCAAATTTAGGTGTCTCCTGGAAGGGGAGCGAGGACAAAAGCGATGAAAAATCGAGCGTCAGCTCCGTCATACAGTCAAGGGTGACGTCATAATCCGGATTGGGCACCCCCTCGCGGTATGGGTACTTCATCATGTAGTCGAGGAGTTCCTGGAAGTTTTCGAGGATGTAATCTTTTCTAACCTTCAGCCAAAACGGTGGCGGAGTGACCGCGTTGTAATTCTGTTTGCGATTCTGCGTGTTCATTTTTTTGAAATTTTATGTATTTGGATTCTGCGGCCTCCATATAAACCGGGGCCGGGGTATTGAAAAATTTGGCCGGGGCGGCGTGCGTTCACGCTGTCCCGGCCTTATGGGTTCATGACAGATAGTCGTGGATGGCTGCGGCAGCCTTTCGGCCCGCTCCCATCGCCAGTATGACTGTGGCGGCTCCCGTGACGGCGTCTCCGCCGGCAAACACACCGGGGCGGCTCGTTGCGCCGTGTTCATCGGCCACTATACAGCCACGGCGGTTTGTCTCCAGGCCCTCCGTGGTCGACTTTATCAGCGGGTTCGGGCTCGTGCCCAAGGCCATAATGACTACGTCACAGTCAATTTT
>CAZUAK010000002.1:9609-16367 GCA_964618395.1 uncultured Sangeribacter sp. | reverse complement strand
GCTGGCGTCAGGCTCGCCGAGCTCCATCTCGACACATTCCAGGCCCTTGACCCAGCCCTGACCGTTGTCAAGGACCTTCACGGGGTTGGTCAGCATACGGAATTCGATACCCTCCTCCTTGGCGTGGTGAACCTCCTCGACACGGGCCGGAAGCTCGGCTTCCGAGCGTCGGTAGACGATGACCGCCTCCGCGCCGAGGCGCTTGGCGGTGCGGACGGCATCCATGGCGACATTGCCGCCGCCGACAACGACAACCTTGCGACCGGTGTAGATGGGCGTGTCGTATTCTTCGTCATAGGCGTGCATGAGGTTTGCGCGCGTAAGGAACTCGTTGGCCGAGAAAACGCCGTTCAGGTTCTCGCCCTCGATGCCCATGAAGCGCGGAAGTCCCGCTCCGGAGCCGACAAAGACAGCGTCGTAGCCCTCGCGGTCCAGAAGATCGTCTACGGTCAGCGTGTGGCCGATGATGACGTCGGTCTCGATCTCGACGCCGAGACGCTTGACGGCCTCGACCTCTTTGGCGACTATCCTCTCTTTGGGAAGGCGGAACTCGGGGATGCCGTAGACCAGCACGCCGCCGACTTCGTGAAGGGCCTCGAAAATCTTCACCTCATAGCCCAGTTTGGCCAGGTCCGAGGCGCAGGCGAGTCCGGCGGGGCCGGAGCCGATGACGGCGACCTTCTTCCCGTTTCTCTCGGCCGGCTCGACCTTCTCCGAGTCGGCATGGGCGATGGCCCAGTCACCGGCGTAGCGTTCGAGTTTGCCGATGGCCACCGGCTGGCCCTTGATGCCGAGCACACACGAGCCTTCACACTGCGACTCCTGGGGGCAGACACGTCCGCACACCGACGGCAGCGAACTGTCGCGGGCGATGACGGCGGCCGCTCCGGCTTCGTCTCCGGCAGCCAGACAGGCTATGAAGCCCGGGATGTCGATATTCACCGGACAGCCCTCCACACAGCGCGGACGCTTGCAGTTCAGACAGCGGCTCGCCTCGAGACGCGCCTCCTCGGTGTCATATCCATAACACACCTCCTCAAAGTTGGTGGCCCTCACCTTCGGATCCTGTTCTCGGACAGGGACACGATCAATCTTATTTGCCATCGTTACAGTGACATTTATGATGTTCTTCCCGTTCCGCGGGATCGGTTTTGGAGTTGTTGCGATACATCGCCTGGCGCCTCATGGCCTCGTCGAAGTCAACTTTATGGCCGTCAAACTCGGGCCCTTCGACACACGTGAAGCGTGTCTGGCCGTCGACCGTCACGCGGCAGGCGCCACACATACCGGTCCCGTCGACCATCAGCGCGTTGAGGCTCACCATCGTCGGGATGCCGTATTTCTTGGTCGCCAGCGAAGCGAATTTCATCATTATCATCGGGCCGATGATGACACAACGGTCATACTCCTTCCCCTGACGCTCGATGAGGTCTTCGAGAAGGCCTGTGACCATGCCGTGGAATCCCTCTGAGCCGTCGTCAGTGGCGAGGAAGACGTTGCCGACCTCTTTCATCTCGTCGACATACGTGAAGAGGTCTTTCGTCTTGGCACCGATGATGACGTCGGCCTTCACGCCGTGGTCGGCGAGCCATTTCACCTGGGGATAGACCGGAGCCGTGCCGACGCCGCCGGCGATGAAGAGGATGCGCTGGCCCTTCAGCTCCTCGGGCGACAGCTCGAGCAGGTCTGAGGGGCGGCCGAGGGGTCCGGCGAAGTCAGCGAACGAGTCGCCCTCGTTGAGCTCGTTGATCTTGGCCGAAGAGTAGCCGACGGCCTGCGTCACTATCGTGACGGTGCCCGCCTCACGGTCGTAGTCACAGATCGTTAACGGGATGCGCTCTCCATACTTGTCCGTGCGCACGATGATGAACTGGCCGGGCTGGGCCGACTGTGCGACCCTCGGGGCGTAGACCTTCATCTCCGTGATATTCGGGCTGAGCATCCGCTTGGAAACTATCTTATACATATCGGTAATATCTATGAACAAAGGGTGTCAAAACCTTGATTTTGACACCCCTGTATAGTCGGCAGGGAAGATTATTTCATTACTTTACGTGAAGAACCGTCAGACATGCGGACGATGGTCATGCCTTCCTGGAGTCCGTTCACGCGACGGCCGTTGACGTCATAGTATGCTGCGGGCACTGCGTCGGCCTCTTCGGCAGATGCGATTTCCTCGACACCGTTGGTGGGGTCGCAGAACTCGTTCTCGATGATGAAGCTCTCGTAGTATGCCGGAGTCGTGGTGTCCATGTAGTCGTCAGAGTAGTAGGTGTAGCAGAGGATGCGGTGACCGCTCGACGACATGTCGGTCGGAAGCGCGAAGCCCAGACGGTCGCTCTCGCCGTAGATCTTGTTGAACTCGGGGAAGATGTCGCGGAAGAGCTGAGCCTGCTGAGAGCCGGCTTTCAGGAAGAAGCTGCCTGCAGAGCGGAAGACGGGCTGACCCACTGTGCCGACGATAGAGCCGTCGTTACAGATTGAGGTCGGCCAGAGGCCCTCGCCGTTGGGATCGATTTCCTGAGTGGCGCCGTAGGTGGTCAGGGTCTTTGTCTGGGTGTCATAAACGACCGGACAGCTGCGTGCGTTGCCCTCTTCGTTCTTGATGAGGCCCAGTGCGCACATGTAGCGGCCGTTGTCGCTCATGCCCATGCCGTACATGGCCGAGATACTGTAGAGGGGCTTGTCCGGGTTGTCCTCGTCGGCATCACCGTTTTTCATGAAACGCAGGGGCCAGAAGTCAGTCACGAAGGTGCCGTCTGCCTGACGCTCCCATGCGCAGGGGATGGTGAACGAGCCGAGACAGCCGTAGATGTGCTTGCCGTCGTAGCTGACCATCTTGGCGGCCGACTGCTTGCGTACGCTTACCTGGGCGAGTTCCTCGTCAGTGGGGAACGGAAGGGTATACCAGTCGTCGTTCTCCCAGTAGCCTGCGATGGTGCCGGCTGCGTTCAGCATGGAGCCGACCATCATCTTGCCGTCGCCGGTGATGTCCTCACCGAGGCTTCCCTTATACTCGTCGGGTACATAGAGGAATTCTGTGCGGCCGGTTTCGAAGTTGTAGGTCATGCCGGTCCAGGTGAAACCGATGGCCTTACCGTTGTCGTCTACGTGACGGAGCTCGCCGCCTTCGTCGGTGAAGTCACCGTCAGCGCCGATGCAGAGCTGATAGATCACCTTGCCGGTGTCGGCGTCGCCGACCCAGATACCCATTCCCATATCGATTGAACCGGTAGCGTAACGGCCGCTCGGGGAGATACCCAGACCGATCAACGGCGGTTCTTCAACGCCGGGCTCTCCTTCGCCGGCGAAGAACGTGATTACGTTTTCAGCATAACACATCGAGAACATCCCGAGTGCCAAGGCCATGGTAAAGATTTTCTTCATGATTGATAAATTGGTTGATGGTTGAAAAATTGGTTTTTTCAGTTTCGGCAGCAAAGTTAGTCAAATAACTCAATAAAACAAAAGTAGAACCTCTTTTTTTCTCCATTCGGTTTCTTTTTATCCTTTTCAAGACCTGAAATCTTCGTTTCAGCGGCATGTTCCGACCTTTCTGACACCTTCCTAAGCCCTCTGATACAGGCCTTCCGGGACCTTCACGAAAACCCGAAGCAGAAATATATCAAAAAACATATCTGAAAATTTGTTTGGAAAAAATGTTTTCTTTACCTTTGCCCTCGTTGACGAGCACCACTCAAAACGACACAAAAACCTCCGGAGCCACCCCGGCACACGTTGCCTCAGCTCCCCTTCTCAACCGCTATCAGAAGAGTACACTACAAACATATCAATCATATATCTATGAAAAAATTTTTACTCTCGCTCGCAGCTGTCTCCATGACCGCTTCGATGGCCCTCGCGGATCATACGATCTTCGACTTCATGGGCAGTGAGGATGCCTACGGCCTGACACGTCAGACAGACCCCAAGAACTATGAAGGCACCACTGAGCTCACCGCAGAACAGGATGGCGTCACCATGACCCTCAAGTCTGAGCCCGCAAGCCTTTTCGGCAGAACCGGCACAGGTTTCTCTCTCGTGAAATTCGGTGTCAACAGAGAGGGACTCGGCCTCTACTGCTCGACTCTCACAATGTCTTTCACCGTCCCCAACGGCACCATCACCGGCGCGCAGGTCGTAATCAACGGCTATAACGTCCCCACCATGGAACTCGACATCAACGGCAAGCTCTATGAAGGCACCGACATATCCAACGTAGACTACTGCTACACCTGGAGCGACGAAGCCGGCGCAGAGACCATCACCCTATCCATGCCCGCCGTCTTCGACTGGCGCTATATCCACACCGTGGACCTCACCTATCAGAGAGACCTCGGCGGCAAGAAGCCCGCTGACCTCAGCTTCTCAGCCACTTCGGCAGAAGTTGTCATGGACGACATCAAGGGACTCCCCGAACTCTCCAACCCCAACAACCTCCCCGTCACCTGGACCAGCTCTAACGAAGAGATCGCCACTGTCGACGCCGAGGGCAAGCTCGACCTCAAGGCTCCCGGCACCGTGGTCATCACCGCCACCACCCCGGGCAATGACGAGTTCGGCGACGGCAACGCCAAGTATACCCTCACCGTCATCGGTGTGGCCACATCTATCGCCGACCTCGAAATCATGGCTCCCGTTTACGGAAACAAGGTGAAGGTAAACTTCCCCATGATCGTGACCTTCGGTAACGGCAACTATGCCTTCGTCAAAGACGCCGAAGACAACGCCACCATGGTATATGACGCACGCAACGACGGTTCTACAGCCGAGACCCCGACAATCTACAGCGCGGGCGACGTCATCCCCGCCGGCTGGATCGCAACAAACCAGAACCTCTATGAGTCTCCCGACTGGAAGGGCCTCCCTGCTGACGGAACTGAAAAGGTACAGGTCGTTTATCCCGAAGTGGAAAAGGTTACCCCCGCCGACAACGACCGCGTCGTCATCCTCAAGCAGGTGACTTTCGAAACCCGCACCCCCAGCGACTATCAGAAGGCATACGGCACTACTCCTGACGGCGGCGCCTACCAGTTCGAGGATACTTATGCCATCGGTGGCCAGCCCGCCGGCTGCTATGACGTGACCTGCGTTGTCCGTTACGCCAAGATGAGCGGCACGGTTTACTTCTGGCTCGCACCCATCAAATATGAAATCTACAAGGAATCCGCTGTAGAGTCTGTTGAGACTGAGGAGAGCGCACGTTACTTCAACCTTCAGGGCCTCGAAGTGGCCAACCCCACAGAAGGCCTCTACATCAAGGTGACCAACGGCAAGTCCGAAAAAGTCATCCTTAAATAAGAAAATTTAAGTCAAGGTGTTTCCCGGCCCTCACTGCCGGGGAACACCTTGACCATTCGCTCTTACACCTATTTATATACTACACATATTTTATGAAAAAATTTTTACTCTCACTCGCAGCTGTCTCCATGACCGCTTCGATGGCCCTTGCGGATCACACGATCTTCAACTTCATGGGCAGCGATGACGCCTACGGCCTCACCCGCCAGACAGACTCCAAGAACTATAACGGCACTACCGAGGTGACCGCCGAACAGGACGGCGTCACGATGAACCTCAATGCAGAGACTGTCTCCATGTTCGGCAGAACCGGCAAGGGCTTCGCCCTCGCCAAATTCGGCACCAACAAGGAAGGCCTCGCTTTCCTCTGCGCGAATGTCACCATGTCTTTCTCCGTTCCCAACGGCACCATCACTAAGGCTGAGTTAGTGGTAAACGGCTATAGCGTTGCATCCATGGCCCTGAATATCAACGGCAAGGACATTGAGGGAAAGGAAATCGAAGGCTCCTACAACTATACTTTCACATGGTCTGACGAAGAAGGCGCTGACGACGTCACCGCCACATTCCCCGCTGTCTTCGACTGGCGCTATGTCCAGACCGTAGACATCACTTATCAGAGAGACCTCGGCGGAAAGCAGCCCGCTGACCTGAGCTTCACCAATACCGCTGCTGAAGTGGTCATGGACGAAGTCAAGGGTCTCCCCGTCCTCTCCAACCCTCACAACCTGCCCATCACCTGGACCAGCTCAAACGAGGCTATCGTTACCGTTGACGCTGACGGCAAGCTCGACCTCAAGGCTCCCGGCACCATTGTCATCACTGCCTCTACTGTAGGCGACGACAACTATGCCGACGGCAACGCCAAATACACCCTCACCGTTATCGGTGTCGCAACCTCTATCCCCGAACTCGAAGTCCTCGCTCCCGAATATGGAAACAAGGTGAAGGTCAACTTCCCGATGATTGTCAATTTCGGCAGCGGAAACTACGCTTTCGTCAAGGATGAGGAAGACAACGTGACCATGATTTACGACACCCGCAACGACGGCTCTACCGAAGCCACCCCGACAATCTATAAGAAGGGTGACGTTATCCCCGCCGGCTGGATCGCAACCAACTTCAACCAGAATGACGCTCCGGACTGGAAAGGTCTGCCCGAGAACGTGACTCAGGTTGTTGAGGTCGTTTATCCCGAAGTGACCAAGGTGACCACCGCTGACAACAACCGCGTCGTTATCCTCAAGGACGTGACTTTCGATGTTCCCACCCCCGGCGACTTCCAGAAGGTATACGCCACCACCCCCAACGGTGAGGCTTATCAGTTCGAGGACACTTACGAGGTAGGAAGCAAGCCCGCCGGAACATACGACGTTACCTGTGTGGTTCGTTACGCCAAACTGGGCAGCACTGTTTACTTCTGGCTCGCGCCCATCGAGTATACAGCTTATGACCCC
>CAZUAK010000002.1:715-9509 GCA_964618395.1 uncultured Sangeribacter sp. | reverse complement strand
GGGCAGCACTGTTTACTTCTGGCTCGCGCCCATCGAGTATACAGCTTATGACCCCACTGCGGTTGAAAGCGTCGAGACCGAAGAAAACGCCCGCTACTTCAACCTTCAGGGCCTCGAAGTGGCCAACCCCACAAACGGCCTCTATATCGTTGTGAAAAACGGTCGCACCGAGAAAGTACTCGTGAAATAAGACCAGCGCCCCATAAAGGCTGATATATTAGACCCCGTTTCAAAATTTTGAAACGGGGTCTAAGGTTAGGGGTCTAAGGTTAAATGAGGGTGCAGCTTTGAAGCTGCACCCTCATTCTGTTTCTATCTAAAGCTCTCAGTCCTTTATTATGGGGCGATTTAAATGAGCCCTGTTCCATTTCAGAGTTCCTCGAACAGGGAGCCTGTCACGCTCGCCGGGCCGCGCCCGAGATGACGGTAGGCGAGGTCTGTGACCTCGCGCCCGCGCGGGGTGCGCTTGATGAAGCCCTCCATGATGAGATAAGGCTCGTAGACCTCCTCGATGGTCTCGGCGTCTTCGCCCAAGGCGGTCGCGATTGTCGACAGTCCGACGGGGCCTCCCTTGAACTTGTCTATCATCGTCAGCAGTATCTTGTTGTCTATCTCGTCAAGACCGTAGCGGTCGATGTTGAGCGCCTCGAGGGCGTGACGGGCGATGGCCAAGTCTATGACACCGCTCCCCTTCACCATGGCGAAGTCGCGCACGCGCCTCAGAAGCGCGTTGGCGATTCGCGGTGTCCCGCGTGACCTCACCGCTATCTCGAGGGCCGCGTCGTCGGCGATACCGACACGCAACAGTGCCGCAGACCTCTTGACGATGCGGCACAGAACCGCATGGTCATAATATTCAAGGTGGCAGTTGATGCCGAAACGCGCGCGCAGAGGCGAAGTCAACAGTCCCGAGCGCGTCGTCGCCCCGATGAGCGTGAAGGGATTGATTGTAAGCTGGACCGATTTCGCTCCGGGTCCCTTGCCGAGAAGGATGTCTATCCGGTAGTCCTCCATGGCCGAGTAGAGGTACTCCTCCACGATGGGGTGGAGGCGGTGAATCTCATCGATGAAGAGGACGTCTCCGGCCTCGAGCTGCATCAGGATGCCCGCCAGGTCGCCGGGCTTGTCCAGAACCGGTCCGGAGGTCACCTTGAAGCCCACACCCAGCTCATTGGCTATGATGTTGGACAACGTCGTCTTTCCCAGGCCCGGAGGTCCGTGGAGCAGTGTGTGGTCAAGCGGTTCGCCGCGCATACGCGCCGCCTTGACGAAGACCCTTAGATTCTCCAGTATCTTATCCTGCCCGTTAAAATCGCCGAACGACAACGGGCGCAACGCCTTGTCGACGTCGCGCTCAGCTGCCGAGATGCCTTCCCGTCCCCCGTCATGTATGTCGTAGTCGTTTGTCATTTCTCTCTTCTGTCTCCCTCCCGTCTACAAAAATACAAAATTTCCCCATTCTTTCCCAATTTTTTTGTCATTCGCGACTTATTGTGTACCTTTACACCCCTCAACATCCTCGCCTATACAGGGCGAGGCGCAACAAAAACTCCCCCTGAAAGATGGAAATGGACAAGATGCAGGCCGAGGTGGACTCCTGGATACGCGAAATCGGCGGCGGCTACTTCCCCGAACTGGCAAACATGGCCATACTCACCGAAGAGGTCGGCGAGCTGGCCCGCGTCGTGGTCCGCACCTTCGGTCCGCAGGTCCCCAAGAAGGGGGACCTCGCCAAGGCCCTCTCCGAAGAACTCGCAGATGTCCTCTGGGTAGTCATCTGTCTGGCAAACCAGACCGGTGTCAACCTCTCCGAGGCCTTCTCCGTGACCTTGCGCAAAAAAACCGAGCGTGACCGCTTCCGCTTCCGAAAACCGGACGGCCCCCATCCTGACGC
This sequence comes from uncultured Sangeribacter sp., assembly GCA_964618395.1. Lineage (GTDB taxonomy): Bacteria > Bacteroidota > Bacteroidia > Bacteroidales > Muribaculaceae > Lepagella. The sequence continues at coordinate 7,615 of CAZUAK010000002.1, read as the reverse complement.
CGCAAAAGCCGACGACCTGAGAACCTGACGACAAAAACAATAACCATGGGACGAGACCTTATAGGCCGATATATCTGGATTATCGACACGCTGAGAAAATACCGCAAGCTCACAAAAGCGGAGCTCAACGAGCTCTGGATGCACTCCCGCTTCTCGGACGGAAACCCGCTGCCGAACCGTACTTTCTACCACTACCGCCGGGGAATAGAGGAGAACTTCCACATCGACGTGAAGTGTAACGCCGCCGGTGAGTACTATATCGACAGCTCCGCCGGCTCGCGAAACTCGCGGAACGTGGCCAACATGATGCTCGACTCATACGCCATCAACGACGCCCTCAAGGACGGCTTCGCCGTCTCCGCCCACGTCGAGGTCGAAGACGTCCCTTCGGCCCGAGAGTTCCTCCCGACGGTCCTCGAAGCCATAGAGACACGACATAAAATCCGCTTCACGTACGCGGGTTTCAACCGGTCGCGAGCGGAACATGATATCGTCTTCCATCCCTATCACCTGAAACGGTACAAACAGAGATGGTATATGTTGGGGTGGAAGGAGAAGTCGAACGGCATCCGCACATACGCTCTGGACCGTGTCCGCGAGATGAGCCTCGAGGTCGACAAGTTCGATATCCCGGCGGATTTCGACCCGGAGAACTACTTCGGAAACATCATCGGCGTGACCTCAAGCCATGCCGACGAGCGCATCGTGCGCCTGCGCACGACACCGGTTCAGGCGAAATACTTCCGCGCGCTGCCCCTGCACTCGTCACAGAGCGAGACCATTCACGACGACTACTCCATCTTCACCTACCGACTGAAGCTCAACTACGAGCTGGTAAGCGAAATCACCGCGCTCGGAGACCAGGTCAAGGTCCTCGAACCGCCGGAGCTGGCCGTCATGGTCAAGACGCGCCTCGCAGACGCACTGAAGCAATATTCCTAAACCTCAGCGAGCCCGTCACGAACGGTCAAAAGCGGTGCTGTAGCTTAGTCAGGAACAACAGGAACAGTCAAAAGCGGCGTTGTGTCATCACGCCGGAACGTCGTTCCAGGGCGCGTCTGAGTTGAGCTCGCGGTTGTCGTTCATGTCCTTGACCTCCTTGACCAGAACCTTCTTGATATCGGCGATGGCCTTGTCATCAAGCACCGGATAGTTCATATACTGGTCGCGGTGTTCCCAGCTGACCTCGGTCACCTTCGGCGACGTGTAATAGGCGAATGACTCGTCGGGGAACTGCGACTTCAGATACTCGTTCAGCTCTGCCTCTATCTCAGTGAAGGGGGCCGAGTGGTCAAGCGAGTATGGGTCTTTGGCATCCGTATATTCCATTCTGTATTTTCTTGAGTCTCCGAAAGAGACGATGAAGAGTCTGTTTGTGTTTTCCATAATCTGTGTTGTGTTTTGATAGTATTCATCGCGCAAACCGACGCCCCCCGACGGGGCGGTGCGGTCTGCGTCCTTTTACTATCTCAACAACCCCGTGGGGCTAATGTTCACTCGCTGCGTTTGGGTATCCGCCCAAAAATGACTAACTTTGTGGACTCTAACGAAAATACCCAACACAAGATATGGCATTGAAATGCGGCATAGTCGGACTGCCCAATGTCGGCAAGTCCACCCTCTTCAACTGTCTGAGCAACGCGAAGGCCCAGTCAGCCAATTTCCCTTTCTGTACAATAGAACCCAACGTCGGTGTCATCACCGTCCCCGACGAACGGCTCAACAAGCTCGTCGAGATGTGCAACCCGAAGTCCACCGTCCCGGCGACCGTGGAAATCGTCGACATCGCCGGCCTCGTCAAGGGGGCCTCGCAGGGCGAGGGCCTCGGAAACAAGTTCCTGGCCAATATCCGCGAGACTGACGCCATCCTCCACGTCCTCCGCTGTTTTGACGATGACAACATCACCCACGTCGACGGCACCGTCGACCCGGTGCGCGACATGGAAATCATAAACTATGAGCTCCAGATCAAGGACCTCGAGACCGTGACCTCGCGCCTCCAGAAGACCATCAAGCAGGCCCAGACCGGCGGCGACAAGACGGCCAAGCTCCAGGCCGACGTCCTCACCCGCTTCAAAGAGGCCCTCGAAGCCGGAAAACCGGCCCGCAGCGTCGAGTTCGAGACCAAGGACGAACAGAAGTTCGCCAAGGAGCTCTTCCTGCTCACCACCAAGCCGGTCCTCTATGTCTGTAACGTTGACGACGCCTCGGCAGTCGACGGAAACAAGTATGTAGACGCCGTGCGCGAGGCCATCAAGGACGAAGGCGCCGGCCTCATGATAGTGGCCGCCCAGACCGAAAGCGAGATAGCCGAGCTCGAGACATACGAAGAGCGTCAGGAGTTCCTCGAGGAGATAGGGCTCAAGGAGTCAGGCGTAGCCCGCCTTATCCGCGCCGCCTATAACCTGCTCGACCTCCAGACATACTTCACCGCCGGTCCCGACGAGGTCCGCGCATGGACCTTCAGACGCGACACCAAAGCCCCCCAGGCAGCCGGCATCATCCACACCGACTTCGAGAAGGGCTTTATCCGCGCCGAGGTCATCAAGTATGACGACTTCGTCGCCCTCGGCTCCGAGACCGCAGTCAAGGAGGCCGGCAAGATGGCCGTCGAAGGCAAGGACTACGTCGTCCAGGACGGCGACATCATGCACTTCCGCTTCAACGTCTGAGCCCCCCTGTTTTACCGGGGGCGGCTTTAGCCGCTGTTTTACCGGTGGCGGCTTTAGCCGCTGTTTTACCGGTGGCGGCTTTAGCCGCTGTTTTACCGGATGCGGCTTCAGCCGCAAGAGAAAGCCGCCTGTACTCCGAGCCCCGTCACCACCCGGGCCCGATATTGGACACCCGGACATACGCATAGGTCTGGATGCCCGCAGACGAGTTCCACCGCATGTAGAGGGTACGGCCCCCGTCGGAGAACCAGTAGTTCATCGTCGAGGCCTGCCCGTCTTCATACTGTATGTTTATCTGATAGTAAGAGTAAGCGTTGTTTGACTGTTGACACCAGTAGGCGATACGCTGCGAGCGCGGAGTCGAGTTGCGGTAGTAGTAGTACCGTCCCCACCCGTCGCCGTAGAAGTCAAGGTAGTTCGTGTCGTATCCCCTGACGGGATAGCCGTTCACCTGGGCCAGCTGCCAGTAACCCGACAGACGCGAGTCCTCGAAGTTCCACCCCGTCGGACCCGTCGGTGACCAGACAAAATCGTCGCCACAACCGCTGAGGACCGTCGTCATCAGCAGCACGATAACCGCGCCGAGCCAGCGGCGCCTCAGAGCTGTGTTTTTCATATATTCAGATATAAACGTAATTCTTCAAACCTGCGGGCGGCCAGTTCCAGCATGGTGTCGGCGTTCCCCTGCGTCGCGGTGACCTCGAAGCCGTAGCGCTCCAGATTGCGCACGACGTGCGCCGGATCCTCACACCTGACCCTCAGGGTGACGCGCACCTTCCCGTGGTCGGTCGGGACGCTCCACAACCCGACGACATGAACGTCTGCATCCTCGGCGGCGTGTGTCATCAACGCGGCCGAGTAGTCGGCGGCTGCACATTCAACCTCGACGACACTGCAGTCATCGCGCGCCGGGAACAGGCTCCCCAGACCTCCGAGAAGCGACTCGCTGTCAACAACACCTATGAACTCCGACCCTTCAGTCACTCCTACGAGGTGCCCTGGCGCCTCGAGGAGCCGCGGAAGGACGTCGAAGACCGGCATGGCGGCGTTAACCGTCACTTCCGGCTTCGCAGCCCCCTGGGCTGACGTGTTCGGAGATAGTATATCGCGTGCTGTCATCATCTTTTCTCTTCCTTTCGATTTTCTTTATTGCCGTCTGAGATTTTTTTCCTACTTTTGTCGGTTGATAAGTAACACTCCAAAATCAGATATGCTCTTATTTTAAGGGTTACTTAACACACTCCTCGGGGTGATGTCGTCTCCCCGGACTGTGGCCGGAATCCTCCGGACGGCTGTTTGTCGTACAAATTTACTGCTTTTGTCTGACAAATTCCGTGCCGAACTCGGCGGGAGGTCTGTTAATTTAAGTTTAATCTCTAAACGTAACTTGACCTTTATTGGTTGAATTACACTCACTTTTTTCTCTCCGTCCCTCTCCTCCTCTCCTCGCCCCGAAGCGGCCTCTCCTCGCCCAAAGCGGCCTCCGGCCCTTCACCCCCCCAGTCTGCTGACTATTCTCTTTAAATAACTCTCCGATTAAAAGATGACAAGACTCAGTGTCAACGTAAACAAAGTCGCCACGCTGCGAAACGCCCGCGGCGAGAACAATCCCGATGTGGTGCGCTTCGCCCTGGACTGTGAACGCTTCGGCGCACAGGGCATCACGGTCCATCCGCGCCCTGACGAGCGCCACATTACACGCGCCGACGTGCGCAACCTCAAGCCGGTGCTCACGACCGAGTTCAATATCGAAGGCTACCCCTCCGAGGAGTTTATCGAGCTGGTATGCCGGACAAAACCGGCCCAGGTGACCCTCGTCCCCGACCCGCCGGGCGCGCTGACCTCTTCTGCCGGATGGGATGTGGTGGAGAACGCGGAGTTCCTGCGCGGTGTCGTCAGGCGTTTCCATGACGCGGGCATACGTGTCTCCATCTTCGTCGCCGCCGACCCGCTTCAGGTCCGCGCGGCCGCCGAAGTCGGCAGCGACCGTGTGGAGCTATACACCAAACCGTATGCCGACAACTATGCCGCCGACCGCGAGGCGGCAGTGGCCCCCTTCGTCACAGCCTCTCAGACCGCACTCGACTGTGGCCTCGGCCTCAACGCCGGCCACGACCTCAGCCTCGAGAACCTCGCCTTCCTCAAAGAGCGCCTCCCGCTGCTCGACGAAGTCAGCATCGGCCACGCCCTCATCTGTGACGCACTCTACCTCGGAATCGAACGCACAATCAAAGAATACTTAAACTGTCTGAAATGAAAACGCTCTCGTTCTGGTCGCTCGTCATCGACGGTGGCTACATCATGATACCCATCGCAGTCCTCCTGCTGGTCGCCATATATATCTTCATCGAGCGCTGTATCGTCATCTCCCGGGCCTCTAAGGATGACCCGACTTTCATGAAGCGCATCCGCGACTATATCTATGAGGGCGACCTGGAGAACGCTGAGCGGCTCTGCAAAAAGACCGACACCCCCTACTCGCGACTCATCCTCAAGGGTGTGACGCGTATCGGACGCCCGATGAACGACGTCATGGTAGCCATCGAAAACGAAGGCAACATCGAGGTCGCCAACCTCGGCCGCGGTTTCACCTGGCTCTCCACGACGGCCGCCGGCGCTCCGATGTTAGGCTTCCTCGGAACCGTCATCGGCATGATCGAGGCCTTCTTCTCGCTCGAAAAAGCCGGCACGGCCGCTAACATCACCGTTCTGGCCGGCGGCATCTACCAGGCCCTGGTGACAACCGTAGCCGGCCTCATCGTCGGTATCGTCGCCCTCTTCGCCTACAACTATCTCGTCTCGCGCGTAAACCGGGTGATGAACAACCTCGAGTCGAAGTCCATGGAGTTCATGGACCTCCTCAACGAACCCTCCGTGAAATAAACGGACTCACCCGAGCCGACACCCCCGGCCTCATAAAAAACCGTCATCCCGGCCCTCAGAAAAACCGGCGTCCCCGGTTCTCAGAAAAACCGATAAACGAACCCAAACAGCAATGGCCCTCAAGCGACCCTATCAGAGACTCGAGACCTTCTCGATGTCATCGATGACCGACATCATTTTCCTCCTGCTCATCTTCTTCATGGTCACCTCGACGCTGATCTTCCCCTCGGCTATCGACGTCGACCTCCCCGAGAGCTCTGACCAGACCTCGGAGAAGCCCCTGACGGAGGTGTATATCGATTCGGTCGCAAACTACTATCTCGTCGCTGACCGCATGGACACCGCCCTGTCGCGCCGGCAGTCCGTGACCGCCGAAGAGCTCATCGTCGCCCTCCACAGGATTCAATCCACGGATTCCCTGCGGACCATTGCACTCTATGCCGACGAACGTGTGGAATACGGACACGTCGTCAAGGTCCTCGACATGGCCGCGCGTAACCACCTCAAGATGGTCCTGGCCACCAAGGCAGCAACAACCGAAAAATGAAGAGAGAGCGCAGAGAAAGCCCAAAGAGCCGTGAGAGAAGGGACCGGCTGACGGCGGCCGCCATCACCATGGGTGTGGTGGGGGTCCTGCTGCTCGTGCTCTTTTTCGGGGGCATGCCCTATCATGACCCGCCGCTGGCCGAGGCCTCCATCCCGGAGCTGATGCCCGTGGACCCGGACGAGGAACTCTTCATCGCGCCGGACCTGATTCAGGATGCCGGCGAACCGGAAGCCTCGGCTGACGCCGAACCGTCGCCGGTGGCCGAAGGCGTAGAGGAGGCAAAGTCAACACCCGACCCGAAACCCAAGGCCGAGACGGCCCTGGCTACGGACAAACCGGCGCGCACCCAGATGAAAAAGGACCGCGAGAAAACCGACGTGAAGAAGCCGGAGAAGGAAGACCGCGAGGCCATAAACCGCGAGCGCGAGAAGGCGGCCGAGAACGTCCGCAAGGGCTTCTCCAAGCCGTCGGCCACCGCCGGCTCGGGCGGCAGCGGGGTAGGGGTCGCCGGCTCGTCGCCCGGACGCCGCTTCCTGGGCTGTGACAAGCCCGACATAGCCCTGCGCGAAAAGACCGTCGTGACCGTCTCGATGACCGTCGACGCCGACGGCCACGTGACCGCCGTGGGCGACGTCCGCGGTGGCACCCGCGAGATGCAGACAAAATGCAAGGCGGCCGCCTGGTCGGCCCGCTGGTCGGCCAAAAAGGGAGCCGCCCCGACCCCCGCCACCCTAACCTTCACCATCACCCCCCCCTTCCCCCCCCGCCCCCCCCCCCCCCCCCCCGCCCCCCCCCCCC
>CAZUAK010000002.1:0-705 GCA_964618395.1 uncultured Sangeribacter sp. | reverse complement strand
GGGGCGGCTTCAGCCGCCTGTGTTAAAAAATCTCCGATTTTTTTGTAAGACTCCCCAATTTAAGTTATTTTTGCAGTTTGTTAGGGCAACGCCGTCCCGACGGCGTCTCGTGCCCTCTGACACCCAGCTGTAAAATTAACCGACAATGAATCTTTTCGATACTATAAGCCACGATATCCAAACGGCCATGAAGGCCCGTGACAAGGTCCGCCTCGAGGCTCTCCGAGGCGTCAAAAAGGAGTTCCTCGAAGCCAAGTCCGCTCCCGGCGCCGGCGGTGAACTCTCTGACGAAAACGCCCTCAAAATCATCACAAAACTCGTCAAGCAGCGCCGCGAAAGCGCCCGTATCTACGAGGAGAACAACCGCCCTGAACTCGCCCAAAACGAGCTCGCCGAGGCCGCTGTCATCGAGGAGTACCTCCCCAAGCAGCTCTCACCCGAAGAAATCGAGACCGAAGTACGCGCCATAGTGGCCGAAGTCGGCGCCCAGGGCCCCAAGGACATGGGCAAGGTGATGAAAGTCGCCACGAAGCAGTTTGCCGGCCGTGCTGACGGCCGAGCCGTCTCCGACACCGTCAAACAGGTCCTAAACTCTCTCTAACCCCGTTCGCACCGTTCGCGTTCGCGCCCGCGCCTCGACCCCAAATTCCTCTCTTTTACCGGTGGCGGCTTCAGCCGCCGATAACTCCGGTGGCGGCTTCAGCC
>CAZUAK010000001.1:11855-54293 GCA_964618395.1 uncultured Sangeribacter sp. | reverse complement strand
GACGAAAGTCTGGGGGACAAATGGCCGAATTTCAAAGATGGAGAACGAAAAAAGCACAAAAATATAGAATGAGAATTGGTATGTTCGTATAAAGTTATTAATTTTGCAAAAAAGAAGAGGGGCTTCCCTCGGCTTAACGAAGAATGAAGATCAGTGTCATAACCGCCACATGGAACAATGCCGCCACTCTGGGTCAGACGATCCGGAGCGTGCTCGAACAGGACTATGACGACTATGAACACATCATAGTCGACGGCGGTTCTACCGACGGTACCCGCGAACTGGTCGATAGCTACAGGGAGCGTTATGGCGACCGTTTAAAGTTTGTCAGCGAGAAAGACGACGGCTTCTATTATGCCATAAACAAAGGTCTGAAGATGGCCACGGGAGAGGTTGTGGGTTTCCTCAACAGCGATGACTTCTTCAACTCGCGCAGCGTTTTGTCCACTATAGCTAAAGAGGTCTCGGATGTAGACGCGGTTTATGCCGACGTGCACTATGTCGACGACAGTGACCTCTCGAAGTCAGTTCGCTACTACTCGTCTAAGAACTTCCGCAGATGGAAGATGATAATGGGCTTCATGCCGGCCCATCCCACGTTTTATTGCAAGAAGTCGACCTACGACCGGTTCGGGCACTATGACACCGACCTGAGGATAGCGGCGGACTTTGAAATGATACTTCGGCTGATATATGTCAACCGGATAAAGACCCGCTATATACCCAAAGACTGTGTGACTATGCGAACCGGAGGACTGTCCACCTCGGGACTGAGCAGCCACAAGCGCATCTTCAAGGACCACCTGCTTGCATACAAGAAGAACAAGGTCAACTCTAACGTAGCCTTAGAAGGTGTGCGCTACCTGTGTAAGGTCATAGGGCTGGTGCGCCAGAAGTTTTTAAAAACGCAGGCGGACGCCGGAGAAAACGAAATGCTCCGCTATCTCGCCGAAAAGGACTAATATTAAAATACATAAAACGTGCGGGTTGCAAACCCGCACGGACGGAAAAAGGACTAATTTTAAAAATAAAACGTGCGGGTTGCAGACCCGCACGGACGGAAACGGACGGGACCGTCTCCTCACGTCGTCGCTGCGGGTTTGCAACCCGCAGCTTGTATATTAAGACCGCCATTTTTTGAAACGGGGTCTAAGCGTGTGGTCAGAGGGCGCGCTCGACCATGTCTGAGAGCTCGGTGACGGTCTTGTGGCCGGTCTCGCGCATGAGTTCCTCACCGCGCTTGAAGAGAATCCAGGTCGGATACTTGAGGATGTCGTACTGTTTCTTCAGACGGTGATCGTAAGATGCGTCCACGCGCATCAGGTTTATGCGGTCGCCGTATTTTGCCCTCAGCCCCTCGGCCAGACGTTTAACCTCGGCAGCGTCCTGAAGACCTGCGTGTAAGAAGACTACCAGAGAGGGAATGCCCTCGTTTATTCTGTCCTGAAATGTTTTCATAGTATTGTTTTTTTGTTTCAATGTTTTCTAAAATAACGTCAGGGGGCTTGTTTTGGTTCGTAAAAGCGCGTCCGCGAAGCGAAAACATGGGAGAATAAATTGGCGAAGAGGCGCGGGGTGTTGCATAACATAGAAAATCTTCGTAACTTTGCACTTTCAAACGCAAGCAGGTAGCTCCGTAATGACCCACATCACTACACATACGCCTCAGAAGTTTTCCCGCCGACGTCAGAACGCCGGCCAGATTTTAGGGAAGAGGATGAGCGTGCAGACGGTGACGGAGCATTGTGCGGGTGTGTGCAAAAAGAAGTGTAACAGAAAGAAATAAGGAATAAGGCCGTCATGCCCTCACGGGTCTGACGGCTTCTCGTTTACTGAAATATGAAAATCGGAATCGTAATGGGCTCCAAGAGCGATCTTGGCGTCATGAAAGGTGCAGCGGAGATCTGCGACCGCTTCGGTGTCGAATATGATATGAAGGTGCTGAGCGCGCACCGCACCCCTCATCAGGTCGAGGAGTGGGCGAGCGGCGCACGTGAGAACGGCTTCGCAGCCATCATCGCCGGTGCCGGCGGGGCTGCCCACCTCGGCGGTGTTGTAGCCGCCTTCACCACACTGCCGGTCATCGCCGTCCCCATAAAATCACGTTCTCTCGAAGGCCTCGACTCGCTGCTCTCGATGGTGCAGATGCCCTCTGGCATACCCGTGGCCACTGTCGGCATCGACGGTGCCAAAAACGCCGCCCTGCTCGCCATAGAAATGATGGCCATCACCGACCAACGCCTCAAAGACGAGCTCGACGCCTTCCGTAAAGAGCAGGCCGACAATGTCCTGGCTGCTAACGACAGCCCCCTTCTTTAACCCCACTCACCCAATAGATATCCAATGAGCAATTATCGCTTGTTCGTCGAGAAGCGCGTTCCTTATCGTATAGAGGCTGAAAGCCTTCGCAACGAACTCAACTCCAATCTCGGACTCAACATAAAAGAACTCCGCGTAGTCTGTGTCTACGACCTGTTCGGATTCAACCATGACCTGGTGGAGAAGGCAAAATACAAAGTCTTCGGCGAGACGGCGACCGACACCGTCTCCGAAACGTTCGACCTCTCCGGCGACCCCTATATCGCCGTTGAGTGTCTCCCTGGCCAGTTTGACCAGAGGGCGGCCTCGGCCAAAGACTGCGTGAAGCTGATTGACCCGGCGGCCGACATCGAAATCCGCTCGGCGAAACTGTATATCTTCGACGACACCGTCGGCAAAGAGGAGCTTGAGAAAATCTCGGGCTACCTCATCAACGCCGTCGAGTCGCGTGCAAAAGACATGACCGTGCTCACCGCCCCCGAGCGGGCCGTGACAAAACCGGTCAAGGTCCTCGAAGGCTTCCGCGACATCACGGCCCAAGAGGCTCCCGCCCGGGTGAAAGAGGCCGGACTGGCCATGAACGCCGACGACCTGATGGAGGTGGTCAAATACTTCACAGCCGAAGGCCGCGACCCCAACGAGACCGAACTCCGCATACTTGACACATACTGGAGCGACCACTGCCGTCACACCACCTTCACCTCGCGCCTGACCAACATCGAGATCGAAGACTCACCCGTGGCCGAGGCCATCCGTGCCGAACTCGAAGACTGGCACAAAGTCCGTCGCGAACTCGGCCGAGAGAACAAAGACCTGTGTCTGATGGACCTCGCCACCATCGGCGCGCGTATGCTCAAGGCACAGGGAAAACTCGATGACCTCGAACAGAGCGAGGAGAACAACGCATGCTCCATCTATGTCGACGTCGATGTCGACGGTGAGAAGGAGCGTTGGCTGCTCCAGTTCAAGAACGAGACCCACAACCACCCGACCGAAATCGAACCCTTCGGAGGTGCCTCCACATGTCTTGGCGGCGCAATACGAGACCCGCTGAGCGGTCGCGCATACGTATATCAGGCCATGCGAGTGACCGGAGCAGCCGATATCTGGCAGCCCGTTTCAGAGACCATGGCCGGAAAGCTCCCCCAGCGTGTCATCTCGCTCAAGGCCGCGGCCGGATACTCATCATACGGAAACCAGATAGGCCTCGCAACCACCCATGTACGCGAGATATACCATCCCGGCTATGTCGCCAAGCGACTCGAAGTCGGCGCCGTTGTCGGTGCCGTCAAGGCTGCCGACGTACGTCGCGAACGCCCGGAGCCGGGAGACGTGATACTGATGTTCGGCGGCCGCACCGGCCGTGACGGCATCGGCGGCGCCACCGGCTCGTCAAAAGAACACACCGAGGCGTCGCTCGAGGAGTGCGGCTCCGAGGTTCAGAAAGGTAACGCTCCCGAGGAGCGCAAAATAGAACGCCTCTTCCGTCGGCCGGAGGTCACACGGCTCATCAAGAAATCGAACGACTTCGGCGCCGGAGGCGTCAGTGTCGCCATCGGCGAGCTCACCGACGGCCTCAACATCTATCTCGACCTCGTCACCACCAAATATGACGGCCTCAACCCCACGGAACTCGCCATCTCAGAAAGCCAGGAGAGAATGAGCGTAGTCGTCGAGCGCAAGGATATGGAGGAGTTCATGAAATATTGCGCCGAGGAGAACCTTGAGGTCCGCCATGTCGCCGACGTCACCGATACGGGTCGCATGGTGATGTATTATGACGGCGAAGTCGTCGCAGACCTCAAGCGCGAGTTTATCGACTCGGCCGGTGCGCCCCACTATGCCGAGGCTGTCATCGAAACCGTCGGCGACCGCAATCCCTTCAAGCGCGAGCCGGAAGGGGAGACTTTAGAGAAGAAATTCAAGTCGCTGCTCTCGCAGCCCAACGTCACCTCTCAGAAAGGCCTCATCGAGATGTTCGACTCCACGATAGGTGCGTCGACCGTCCTCATGCCCTTCGGCGGCAAGACCCAGCAGACCGAGTCTCAGGTCTCTGTCCAGAAACTCCCCGTGGGCAACCACCATACCGACACCGCCTCCATCATGAGCTTCGGCTTTAACCCCGAGCTCAGCTCCTGGAGCCGCTTCCACGGTTCTCAATACGCCGTGGTCGACTCAGTGGCCAAGGTGGCTGCCGGCGGAGCCGACTGGTCCGGGATGCGCTTCTCCTATCAGGAATATTTCGAGAAGATGAACTCGACCCGCGCATGGGGCAAGCCCTTGGCCGCCCTGTTGGGTACGCTCAGGATGCAGCGCGAACTCGGCCTGGCCTCCATCGGCGGTAAAGACTCCATGAGCGGAACCTTCGGAAATATCTCCGTCCCCCCGACGCTCATCGCCTTCGGTATCACCACCGCGGACGCCAACAAGGTGATAAGCCCCGAATTCAAGGAAGCGGGCCACAAGCTCTATCTGCTCAAGCACACGCCGCTCAAGAACCACACTCCCGACACCGAGCTGCTGAAGGCCAACTTCACCAAGATGAACGAGCAAGCCGAGGCCGGCAACATAGCCGCCGCCTACGCACTCGGATTCGGCGGTCTCGCCGAGGCCCTGGCGAAATCCACATTCGGAAACCGCATCGGAGCCGAAGTGAAGGTGGACGAGTCAACGCTCTTCGACCTCGACTACGGCACAATCCTCGTCGAAGCCAAGCAGCCCATTTCAGACCCGGCCTTCATCGAAATCGGAGAAACAGTGGCTGAAGACAAGCTCACAGTCAACGGAACGGCCATGAACATAGAAGACCTCTATCAGGCAAACCGCTCCAAGTTCCACGAAGTCTACCCGGACCGCACCGAAGTGCGCGGAAAGGTCGAGAACGCGACCTCCGGAAAGAATATCTCCGTGCGTCCGGGTGAACCGGTCGAGCATCCTGTGGTGTATCTCCCCACGTTCCCCGGAACCAACTGTGACTACGATATGGCCAAGGCCTTTGAGCGCGAGGGCGCCAAGACGGTGACTACGGTCTTCTGCAACCTTACGCCCGAAGACATCGACCGCTCGACCGAGCGCATGGCCGAGGAGATAGACAAGTGTAACATCCTCGCACTCTCCGGAGGCTTCTCTGCCGGCGACGAACCCGACGGCAGCGGAAAATTCATCGCCTCGGTCCTTCAGAACGAAAAGGTGAAGGCAGCCATCGAACGCCTCCTTGACCGCAAGGGCCTCATCATCGGCATCTGCAACGGATTCCAGGCCCTCGTGAAGTCAGGACTCCTTCCGTTCGGAAAAATCGGCGAGCTGACCCCAGACAGCCCCACGCTCTTCCATAACGACATCCACCGTCACATATCGACGATGGTGACGACCCGCGTCGGCTCGGTCAAGTCCCCCTGGCTCGAAGGCTTCGAAATCGGTGACCTGCACACCGTCGCCGCCTCTCACGGCGAAGGCAAGTTCACGGCCAACAGCGAGCTTGTGGCTGAACTCCGCCGCAACGGCCAGATAGCCTTCCAGTATGTCGACTCAGAGGGGAACGCGACGATGGACTCTCCGGCCAACCCCAACGGCTCGACCGAGGCCATCGAGGGCATCATCTCGCCCGACGGACTTATCTTAGGCAAGATGGCCCACTCCGAGCGCTACGCCTACGGACTGATGAAAAACATCCCCGGCGAGAAGAGTCAGAACCTCTTCCGCAATGCGGTCAACTATTTTAGGAATAAGTAAGCAACTAAATATATGGCAAAAAGTTATGAGGCTTCGGGCGTAAACCTCGAAGCCGGTTATGAAGTCGTCAGCCGCATCAAGAAGCATGTGGCGTCGACAAACATCCCCGGCGTGATGGGCAACATAGGCTCGTTCGGCGGTATGTTCGACCTCGGGTCGCTCGGATACAAGCATCCCATACTTGTCAGCGGCACCGACGGTGTCGGCACCAAGCTGAAACTGGCTTTCGCGACGAACCGTCACGACACCATCGGCATCGACGCCGTCGCCATGTGTGTCAATGATGTGCTCGCCCAGGGGGCGCGTCCGCTCATCTTCCTCGACTATGTGGCCGTGGGCAAGAACCATCCCGCCGTCGTCGAGGCCATCGTTTCCGGTGTGGCCGAAGGTTGCCGTCAGGCAGGCTGCGCGCTGGTCGGCGGCGAAACGGCCGAGATGCCCGGCATGTATGCCGAAGACGACTATGACATCGCCGGCTTCACCGTGGGCTGTGTAGACAAGGACAGACTCATCGACGGCAGCAAGGTCTCCATCGGCGACGTCCTCATCGGCCTCCCCTCGAGCGGCGTACACTCAAACGGCTTCAGCCTTGTCCGCAAGGTGGTGAGCGACAACGGTCTGGACTACTCCCAGACAGTCGAGGAACTCCCCGGCCGCACACTGGGAGAGGCACTGCTGACACCGACCCGCATCTATGTCAAGCCGGTGCTGAAACTCATCGACGAGGTAGACGTTCACGGAATCGCCCACATCACCGGCGGCGGCTTCGATGAGAACATCCCCCGTATCCTGAAGGAAGGACAGGGTGTCAGAATCACTGAAGGCACATGGGAAATCCCCGACGTCTTCGGATTTATCGAAAAACGCGGAGCCATCCCTCACCGCGAGATGTTCAACATCTTCAACATGGGTATCGGCATGGTCATTGCCGTTGCCGAAGAGGATGCCGAGAAGGCTCTCGAGACGCTCAAGGCAGCCGGTGAGGAACCGCGCGTTATAGGCCGTGTCACCGACGGTCAGGGAGTAGACATCATGCTTCTCGAAGAGGACATGATGAAGTGATAGATAACGACCATATAGACAGAAAAATGAGAGCATTAATCAGTGTAAGCGATAAGAGGGGCGTGGTGGACTTCGCCAAGGCCCTCAAGAAACTCGGGTGGGACATCATCGCCACCGGAGGCACCATGACCAAACTGCGCGAGGCAGGTGTTGAGGTCATCAATATCAGCGACGTCACAGGATTCCCCGAAATTTGCGAAGGCCGCGTAAAGACCCTTCACCCCAAGGTACACGGCGGACTTCTTGCACGCCGCGACAAAGCGGACCACATGGCCACCATCGCCGAGAACGGCATCGAACCCATTGACATGGTGTGTGTCAACCTCTATCCCTTCGAGGCCACCATCGCCAAAGAGGGAACGACGCTCGAAGACGCCGTAGAGAACATCGACATAGGTGGACCCTCCATGCTCCGCTCGGCCGCCAAGAACTTCGCCTCCGTGACTGTTGTCTGTGACCCGGACGACTACGACAACATCCTGCGCGAAATCAGCGAGACGGGCAACACCCTGCCTGAGACACGCTTCAAACTCTCAGCCAAGGCCTTCACCCACACCGCGCTCTATGACAGCAGGATAGCAGGATACATGCGCCGCGAGGCCGGGCTCGACGAGAAGCTCTTCCTTGACTTCGACCTCGTACAGTCACTCCGTTATGGCGAGAATCCGCACCAGAACGCCAAATTCTACCGCTCGGCCCCGGAGGTTTCATACTCGGTGGCATACGCCAAGCAGCTCGGCGGCAAGGAACTCAGCTACAACAACATCCAGGACGCAAACGCCGCCCTTCAGATTGTCCGCGAGTTCTCAGAACCCTTCGCTGTCGGCCTGAAGCACATGAATCCCTGCGGCGCCGCTGTCGGAAAGGACCTGAAGGAGGCATGGAAGAAGGCATACGAAGCCGACACGGTCAGCATCTATGGCGGCATCGTCGCCGTGAACCGTCCCCTGACCGGTGAGGTGGCCGAGATGATGAAGCCCATATTCCTTGAGATTGTCATGGCTCCCGAGTTCACGCCCGAGGCCCTCGAGGTCTTCTCGAAGAAGAAAAACCTCCGCCTGTTGGAGGTCAAGATGGACAACGTGAAGGCTCCCCAGCGTCAGTATGTCGGCATGTCCGGCGGCCTCCTGGTTCAGGATGCCGACGTCAACTGTCTTGACATCAAGGAAGACATGACAGTCACCGAGCGCAAGCCGACAGAACGCGAGCTCGCCGACATGGACTTCGGCTGGAAGATCGTCAAGCACGTGAAGAGCAACGCCATCGTAGTCGTCAAAGACGGACAGACACTCGGCGTGGGAGCCGGCCAGATGAACCGCGTGGGCTCTGCCGGCATAGCACTCGAAGAAGCCAAGGCTGCCGGTTTCACCGAAGGCCTCGTTCTCGCCTCTGACGGTTTCCTCCCCTTTGACGATACTGTTGAACTCGCCTCCAAGTACGGAGTGACCGCCATCGTACAGCCCGGCGGCTCCATCCGCGACGAAGATGCCATAAAGAAGGCAAACGAGAAGGGCATCACGATGCTCTTCACCGGTATGCGTCACTTTAAACACTGATTCTGATGATAGAAGATAAGAAAGTCAAGCGGGTGCTTGTCGTCGGCAGCGGCGGCCGTGAGCATGCCATCGTCAACGCCTTGGCACGCTCACCGCGTGTCGCCAAGATATTCTGCGCACCCGGAAACGCCGGCATAGCCGACAAGGCCGAGTGTGTGGACATCGCGGTGACCGATGTCGAGGGTCTGGCGGAGTTTGCCCGCGAGCATAAGATTGACCTGACCGTTGTCGGTCCCGAAGCCGCCCTGGCCGAGGGTATCGCCGACCGTTTCGCCGAAGAGGGACTCGCCATCTTCGGCCCAACGAAGGGTGCGGCCCGCATCGAGAGCAGCAAGGAGTTTGCCAAAGAGCTAATGGAACGCCACGGCATACCGACGGCCGCATACCGCTCGTTTGACAACTTCGACGAGGCCCTCGCGTATGTCAAGAGCCGTCCCCTCCCCGCCGTGGTGAAGTATGATGGCCTGGCGGCAGGCAAAGGTGTAGTCGTAGCCCAAAGCTACGAAGAGGCCGAGGCCGCTCTGCGCGACATGCTTCAGGGGGCGGCCTTCGGAAAGGGTAGGGTGGTCATCGAGGACTTCCTTGCCGGCCCGGAGTTCTCCTTCATGTGCGTCGTCTCCGGCAGAAAGGTTTATCCTCTGGCCATCGCGCAGGACCACAAACGCGCGTATGACAATGACGAGGGTCCCAACACCGGCGGCATGGGGGCCTATTCGCCCGTGCCCTTCGTCACCGACGAGGTGCGTGAGAAAGCCCTCGCTGAAATCATGCAGAAGACGGCCGATGCACTCGCCGACGAGGGTATCGACTACTGCGGTGTCCTCTACGGCGGCCTTATCCTGACCGACGAAGGCCCGAAGGTGATAGAGTTCAACGCCCGTTTCGGAGACCCCGAGACAGAGGTTGTCCTCCCCCGCCTTAAGAGCGACCTCTACACTCTGTTTGAAAGTGCCGTCAACGGGACCGAGTGCTCCACCTCATGGGACCCTGCGACCTGTCTGGGCGTGGTGCTTGCGGCCGAGGGTTATCCCGGCTCGTATAAGAAGGGAGTGCAGATAAACGGCACCGACAAGGTGAACGGAGAAGTCATCCACATGGGGACCGCCCGTCGCGAGGGGAACCTTGTCAGCAACGGCGGACGCGTGATGATGGTCGTCGCCACCGGCGACAGTGTCGAGGCGGCGCGCAAAAGCGTCATGGCCGACATCAGCCGCATCGATGCCCCGGGCCTCTTCTGGCGTTCAGACATAGGCCATCAGTCAATAGAAAATTGAGTTCCCGTTTTTTTTGAAACGGGGACTGAAAGGCTCAGAACATTTTTAAGTAGCAGATAGGATATGAAGATAATCGACGGCAAGGAACTTGCCCGACAGATAAAGACAAATCTCAAGGCCACCGTCTCGGAACTGACAGCCGAGGGGGTGCGGGCACCCCGTCTGGCCGTGATCCTTGTCGGTGACGATAAGTCAAGCGCGACGTATGTGAACGCAAAAGCCAGGGCGTCGGCCGAGGTCGGAATCGAACAGACCACCATCCACAAACCGGCCGACATCGCTCATGAAGAATTGCTTGAACTTGTCGAGAGCCTGAATGCAGACGCGGATGTGGACGGCATACTTGTCCAGCTCCCGCTGCCTCCGCACATCGACACCCAAAAGATTATCGAACATATCTCACCGGACAAGGATGTCGACGGACTGACACCGGCAAACGCCGGCCGCCTGGCCCAGGGGCTGCCCGGAGTGCGTGCCTGCACTCCGCGCGGAATCATAGCCATGCTTGACCCCGCCGGAGTCAAGATAGAAGGGGCGAGGGCCGTAGTCGTCGGTCGCAGCAAGCTCGTCGGCTACCCCGTGGCCAAGATGCTTATGGACCGCAACGCCACTGTCACCATCGCCCATACCGCCACCCGAGACTTAGGGTCTGTCACACGTGAGGCCGACATACTCGTCGTCGCCGCCGGCAGCCCTCACCTCATCAAGGCCGACATGGTCAAGGAGGGGGCGACGGTCATAGACGTCGGCATTTCTGTCGACAAAGAGACCGGACACCTTCTGGGAGACGTCGACTTCGCCAACGTCAAGGATAAGACTTTCGCAATCTCGCCGGTTCCCGGCGGAGTCGGTCCGATGACCATAGCGGGGCTGATGCTCAACACCGTAGAGTGCTGGCTCGCCCACGTGAGGTCCTGAGCGACAGACCCGCAAGGGAAAAAAACAGGGCCGGCCGAGAGAAACGCCGGCAGGGGTAATACCCAATTCATACTCTAAAAAACAATCTTACACCCAATGATAGAAAGATACGGCCGCGATGTCATGCGGCGGATATGGACCGAAGAGAACAAGTTCAACGCTTATCTCAAGGTCGAACTCCTGGCTGCCGAAGCCTGGAGAGAGCTCGGGGTTGTGCCTCCCGAAGACATTGTCAAACTCAACGAGAAGGCAACCTTCAACATTGATCGTATAAAAGAGATAGAGCAGCAGACGCGCCACGATATCGTGGCCTTCACGCGCACTGTCTCCGAGTCACTCGGCGACGAGCGTAAATGGATACACTACGGCCTGACCTCAACCGACGTTGTCGACACCGCCAACGGCTATATCTTCAAGCAGGCCAACGAAATCATCAAGGATGACCTCCGCCGCTTCTCCGACATGCTCAAGCGCCAGGCATTGCGGTTCAAGTACACGCCCTGCATCGGACGCACCCACGGCATACACGCCGACGTGACCTCTTTCGGCCTGAAGTGGGTCCTCTGGCACGAGGAGATGCGCCGCAACATCGAACGCTTCGACTACGCCTCGCGCGGCGTCGAGGTCGGGAAGATAAGCGGTGCGGTCGGCAACTTCGCCAACATCCCTCCCTTTGTACAGGACTATGTCTGCGAGCATCTCGGAATCGCCTCTGCCGACATATCGACCCAGGTCATCCAGCGTGACCGTCACGCCTATTACATGGCCACCATCGCCCTCATCGGTGCCACCATCGAGCAGATGGCCCTCGAGGTGCGCAACCTCCAGCGCACCGAGGTCCACGAGGTCGAGGAGTCGTTCGGAAAAGGTCAGAAAGGCTCTTCGGCCATGCCTCACAAACGCAACCCCATCGGTTCGGAAAACATGTGTGGCTGCGCACGCGTCCTCAGAGGTTACATGCAGACGACTTATGACAACGTGGCCCTCTGGCACGAGCGCGACATCTCCCACTCGGCCACCGAGCGTATCCTCATGCCCGACGCCACCATCCTGCTCGACTACATGCTCAACCGCATGATGTCAATCCTTGAGAATCTCGTGGTCTTCGAGGACAATATGAAGGCCAACATATATCGCACCAACGGCGTCATCTTCGCCCAGCGCGTGATGAACGCGCTGATTGAGAAGGGTTTCGTGCGCGAGAAGGCTTACGACACTGTCCAGCCCCTCGCGATGCGCGCCATGGCCGAGGGCCGTCCCTACGCCGAGCTGCTCGCCGAAGACCCGACCGTCAGCTCGATGCTCACACCCGAGGAACTCGAGGCCTGCTTCACCCTCGACTACTACATGAAGAACGTGGACTATATTTACAAACGCAATAAACTCGAAGAGTAATGTCGGAATCATTAGTTGTCATCGGCTCTCAATGGGGAGATGAAGGGAAGGGCAAAATAACCGATTATTTCGCATGCCGCGCAGACATGGTTGTCCGCTACCAGGGGGGCAACAACGCCGGGCACACCGTGGTCTTCGACGGCCACAAGTACTCGCTGCAGTCTATCCCCTCGGGTATCTTTAACCCCAAGACTGTCAACGTGATGGCCAACGGCATGGTTGTCAATCCCGTCAGCGTCCTCGAGGAGCTTGACCGCCTTCACAAGCAGGGAATCACGGACTATCAGCTGTATATCTCCAACCGCGCTGCCATGGTCATGCCCTGGCACTCCGCTCTCGACGGCGCCTTCGAGGCCCTCAAGGGCGGTAAGCTAATCGGCACCACCAAGAAAGGTATCGGGCCGGCATACTCTGACAAGTACAGCCGTACAGGCCTCAGAATCGGCGACCTTCTCGAGCCGGAGTACTTCGCCGAACGTCTCGAAGCCGCCTTGGCCGAGAAGAACCCGCAGCTCGAGATGCTCGGTCTGCCGACCTACGACTTCAAGGAAGTGTATGACCGCTATATGGAGATAGCGAAGGTCATCGGCCCGATGATCTGCGACACATCTCTGCTCATAGATTCATATCTCCGCCAGGCTGATAAGAAGATTCTGTTCGAGGGTGCCCAGGGAATGATGCTCTGCATCGACCACGGCACCTATCCCTACGTCACCTCTTCGACACCCTCGGCAGCGAGTGTGCCTGTCGGAGCCGGCATCTCTCCCAAGTGGATTCAGAACGTTGTGGGCGTGGCCAAGTCATACTGCACGCGTGTTGGCGAGGGTCCCTTCCCGACAGAGCTTTTCGACGAACGCGCACACGAAATCCGCGAGCGCGGTCACGAATACGGAACCGTCACCGGCCGTCCCCGCCGCATAGGGTGGTTCGACGCCGTCGTGGCCCGTTACACCTCGCGCCTGGCCGGCATTGACTGGTGGGCACTTATGCTCTTCGATGTCCTCTCGGGCCTCGACAAGGTGATGATATGCACCGGCTATGAGTGTGACGGCGAAATCCTTCAGGCTCCCCCCTCGACCATCGCCAAGCTCGCGCGCTGCAAACCCGTCCTAATCGAGATGGAGGGGTGGAAAGAAGATATCACCGGTTGCCGCTCTTTCGATGAACTCCCCGAAGCTGCCAAGGCCTACGTCCGCAAAATCGAGGAAATCACGGAGACTCCCGTCGGCATCATCTCCGTCGGTCCTGACCGCAAGCAGACCATCACCATCGCCGAGAAACTGAAAGAATTTTAACCTTCGCCCTCAAAACAGAAACAATATGTCTTTTATCGATGAAAAAGTGGCTCAGGAAGGTGTGACGTTCGACGACGTCCTTCTTATCCCCGCCTATTCTGAGGTCACTCCCAATATGGTGAAACTCGGGACCCGTTTCTCGCGTAACATCAACCTGAACATACCTTTGGTGTCCGCCGCCATGGATACCGTCACCGAAGTCGACATGGCCATCGCCATAGCCCGTCAGGGCGGCATCGGCGTCATCCACAAGAATATGTCTATCGACCGCCAGGCCCAGATGGTCCGCAAGGTGAAACGTGCCGAAAGCGGAATGATTTACGACCCGATAACCATCTCGCGCACAGAGACGGTCGGCGACGCCCTCCGCCTGATGGAGGAGAACCATATCGGAGGCATACCCGTGGTCGACGACGAAGGTCGCCTCGTCGGTATCGTCACCAACCGTGACCTCCGTTTCCAGACCGACATGTCGCTCCCCATCGAGCAGGTGATGACCCATGAGAACCTCGTGACCACCACCAACCCGAACCTCTCCGAAGCCTCAGAGATACTTCTGCGCCACAAAATCGAGAAGCTCCCCGTCGTTGACAAGGACAACAAGCTTGTCGGCCTCATCACATATCGCGACATCACGAAGATTCAGGACTATCCCAACGCCTGCAAGGATGCCAAGGGACGGCTGCGCGTTGCAGCCGGTGTCGGCGTTACCTCTGACACCCTGGACCGCGTTAAGGCCCTCGTGGATGCCGGTGTGGACGCGGTCGTTATCGACACCGCACACGGCCACTCGGCTAACGTCACCAACACCCTCAAGGCCGTCAAGGAGGCCTTCCCGCAGATTGACGTGCTCGTCGGCAATATCGCCACGGCCGAGGCTGCCGAGTATCTCATCAATGCCGGAGCAGACGGCATCAAGGTCGGCATCGGCCCCGGCTCAATCTGTACGACCCGTATCGTGGCCGGTGTGGGTGTGCCTCAGCTGAGCGCGATCTTTGACGCTGCCAAGGTTGCCCATAAACACGGAATCCCTGTTATCGCCGACGGCGGCCTCCGTTATTCGGGTGACATCGTCAAGGCTCTGGCAGCCGGCGGTGACTCGGTGATGATGGGCTCCATGCTCGCCGGTGTGGAGGAGTCTCCGGGCGAGACCATCATATATAACGGCCGTAAGTTCAAGGCCTATCGCGGAATGGGCTCTATCGAGGCTATGGAAGCCGGCTCTAAAGACCGCTACTTCCAGTCAGAGAAGACCGACTCGTCCAAGTTCGTGCCCGAAGGCATCGTAGCCCGTGTGCCCTACAAGGGAACACTCTCCGAGACCGTATATCAGCTCATCGGCGGCCTTCGCTCAGGCATGGGTTATTGCGGTGCTCCGGACATTGACCGTCTCCACGACGCCAAGTTCGTCCGCATCACCTCGGCCGGCGTAGCTGAGAACCATCCCCACGACGTGACCATCACCAAGGAGGCGCCGAACTATACGCGTGGCGTGTAAGGCGCGGTTCAAAACCCTGATTTTTTGGAACGGGGTCTTAAAATGGAGTTTTGAGCGTCCTCAGCTCACGGAGGCAAAGAAAGAACTTTAGAGTTTTTCGAGACAGCCTCCAAAAAGCATCAAACCCAAAGCAAATGGAAAAAATACTTATCATAGATTTCGGCTCGCAGTATACGCAGCTCATCGCACGCCGAGTGCGTGAATTGAATGTATATTGCGAGATCCACCCTTTCAACAAAATCCCGGCCATAGACGCCGAGGTGAAGGGTGTGATATTGTCCGGTTCTCCCTATTCGGTGCGTGATGAGAATGCACCGAAACCGGACATCGCCCACATCAAGGGGAAGTTCCCGCTGCTCGGCGTCTGCTATGGTGCGCAACTGCTCGCCAACGAGTATGGCGGTCGCGTGGACGGTGCCCCGAGCCGTGAGTACGGTCGGGCGATGCTGACGGTTGTCGAGCCCGAAGATGCACTGATGCTCGGCATCCCTTCGCCGACCCAGGTATGGATGTCTCACGGTGACACCATCACTTCTGTACCCGATACATATAAAATCATAGCCAGCACGGACAACGTGCGCTGCGCCGCCTATCATATAGAGGGTGAGTCTACCTGGGGAATCCAGTTCCATCCCGAGGTGTTCCACTCGACCGACGGTCCGCGCCTGCTCCACAACTTCGTGATGGGCATCTGCGGTTGCTCCGGCACATGGAGCCCCGACTCGTTCATCGAGTCTACAGTCAAGGAGCTGCGCGAGAAGATAGGTGACGATAAGGTGATCCTCGGCCTCTCCGGCGGCGTGGACTCTTCTGTGGCTGCTATGCTGCTTCACCGCGCAATCGGCCCGAACCTTCACTGTATCTTCGTCAACAACGGCCTGCTGAGAAAGAACGAGTTTGAGGAGGTCCTCGACTCCTACCGTCACATGGGCCTCAACGTCCGCGGCGTCGATGCCTCGGAGCGTTTCTACAAAGACCTCGCAGGCGTTAAGGAGCCGGAGCGGAAGCGCAAGATAATCGGCCGTGACTTCGTCGAGGTCTTCAATGACGAGGCTCAGAAGGTCGAGGGGGCACGTTGGTTGGGCCAGGGCACAATCTATCCCGACGTGATAGAGAGTGTCTCGGTCAACGGACCGTCTGCCACCATCAAGTCTCACCACAATGTTGGCGGACTCCCCGAGAAGATGAACCTGAAGATTGTAGAACCCCTGCGCCTGCTGTTCAAGGACGAGGTTCGTCGTGTCGGCAAGGCTCTGGATATGGATCCGAATCTTCTTGGGCGTCACCCCTTCCCCGGACCGGGTCTGGGTATCCGCATTCTCGGTGACGTTACGCCTGAGAAGGTACGCATTCTTCAGGAGGCCGACCGCATCTTCATCGACGGACTTCGTCGCGAAGGCCTTTATGACAAGGTATGGCAGGCCGGCGTGATGCTGCTCCCGGTTCAGAGCGTAGGCGTCATGGGCGACGAGCGCACCTATGAAAACTGCGTGGCGTTGCGTGCTGTCATCTCGACCGACGGCATGACCGCCGACTGGGTACACCTTCCCTACGAGTTCCTCGCCAACGTCAGCAACGAAATCATCAACAAGGTCCGAGGCGTCAACCGAGTAGTCTACGACATCTCCTCCAAGCCACCGGCAACCATCGAGTGGGAGTGAGTCCGGGCGATCAGCCACGCTGCCCCCGTCACGTAACTCCACCTAACGACAAGCCTCAAGCCTTACACAGGCTACCCATAAACCAGACACGGCTGCCTCACTGAGCCAGCCGTGTCTGGTTTATGGGTGGTGATGAGAGTGATCTTAAGAAACAAGAAACGAATCTTATATTGTAAGGTTTTTAGAAAATGAGTATCTTTGCAATCTCGAGTGAGGCGATACATATCTCGAGAATGACGTTTAATGCCATCAAATATGCCTACTTTATTCATCATATTTGGAATTAGATTTTTCTTCTATTCTGATGAACATAAGCCTATACATGTCCATATCTCTTATGGAGGTAAGCTTGCAAAAATACAGGTGACTCCTGAAATAAAAATCATATATGATCATGGAGTGGGTCCACAAATTTTAAAGAAGGCTTTAAAGACTGTGGAGAACTATAAGGATGAAATTATCTCAGAGTGGCACAGTTACTTTGAGAGATAATGCTAAAAATAAGTAATTATGGATAGGATCGAAAAGGTCTGGTTTGCAGATAATAGAATATATGTCAAAACTGAGGATGGTTTAGAATACAGCCGGCCCCTCGAAGCCTTCCCTCTGCTCATGGACGCTACCAATGCGCAGAGACAAGACTTTTCCGTATGGGCAGACGGCCAAAGCATCCGTTGGGATGCAATCGATGAGGATGTACATATTTCGTCTTTTATGGATAAAAAAGAGCCGAACTATGACAATGTTGTAGCAAAAATGATTAATTCCATAGGCGTCATAGACGTCGCTGCGTTTGCTGAAATGATTGGCTTGCGTAAATCTAAGCTCGATTTATTCCGATATGGAATATGGGAACCAAGCAAAGAAACATTAAATAAGATAAAAGAGGGATTGCGACAAATAGAGTGTCGTATTGCCTCAGTCTTATAAATTTACAGTAGTATAGCTTCAGAAACTTTGGGACGCAACCATACAGATGAGCTGGATTGAAACCCCACTTTTTGAAGAGTGGGGGGTGCTAAGGTTTGACGAGGTCAGTTAACAGGCGGTCGAAAGTGGCCTCGAGGGTGTCGTCGGAGCCGGTCAGCAGGCCGGGGTGGGAAGGGGAGAGTTGGATAACGGCACTTTTGGCCGCTGTCAGCCAGCGGTATTTCTCTTCTATGGGTGCGTCGGCGAAAGGTACGTCGCAGCGCTCGAAGAGCGACAGCTGGTTTGTCAACACTCGCAGGTTGACCCTCGGGTCGAAGACCCTCACACGCTGCTCATCAATATGAATGGCGCCGCGGAGCCAACGACGCCGCTTGCACATCATCAGCAATCCGACATTGATGGACTCTTGACGGTCAACACGCGGAACATACCTAATCACGGCATATTCGTATAAGTCCCTGTCAGGGGGCAGTGAAGAGCCGGAACCGGTCTCTGTCACCAACTTCACCGTTTTTTCCACCTGCGCCTTATCTCCCGCTGCTTTGGTATCCTTTACGGGCAAGCAACCGGACCTTTTGTTATTCTTCTTCATTTGGCGTTCAAGAGTTTGGCACGTTCCTCAATGGCTCGTTGAGTGAATAAATGAGAATTGGTCAGGCGTCCGGTCAGGAATCTTCTGTAGGTCTCGCGGCGCTCTTCTGGTGAAATTTCCGACTCAGGCTCAGTCAGCCATTCCTCAGGGATGAGGTCCACAATCTTCGAGAGGGTGCGCGGAGTGATGGCCTGGCGCATGAGTTTGTCAGCCTCCTCAAGCCGTGAGGCCATAGGCAGTAGTGCGTGCGTCTTGATGAACGGGAACGGATCCGCTATAGCCTCCTCTACCGGACGCCAGGAGTGGTGGAAATAGAGTGACGCCCCGTGGTCTATCAGCCACAATTCGTTATTCCACATCATCATGTTGGGATTCAGGCGAGTGCGGTCAACATTGGTCAGGAACGCATCCATCCATACGATTTTGGAGGCGGTCAGTTCATCGATTACGTCGAGATTGACTGCAGGGTCGTATGTCATCGCCCGGTCGAGGAAATGGAGACCGAGGTTGAGGCCCTCGGATTTACGGAGAAGTTCCTGAACCTCCTCGTCCGGCTCTGTGATGCCGAAGAGGTGATCGAGGTCGAGAAGGACCGTCTCGGGCGTTTTGAACTTGAACGCCTTCGCGACGAGGCTTCCGACAAGTTCAGAGATGAGGCTCTTGGCTCCGTGACCGGCCCCGAGCATCTTGACCGCATAGCGGAATCCGTCGTCAGCCTCTCCCAGGGCCGGGAGTGAGCCGCCCTCGCGTAGCGGCAAGATATATCGTGTCAGTTTCTGTCTTCGTAGTTCCATACTTTATCAACACCTGAAGCCCTTTTCAGTTTGAAAAAGGAAGCTTTCACTCTGATAAATGTGAACAAATGCAAATATTACTTAATTAGAGTTAAATAATCCATTTTTAAATCATGTTATAGAACATAATTCAAAAATATTTTCTACTTTTGCATCGAGTTTTTCATGGTATTAGATTTTAAGGTTAACGCAAGATTGATTGTCGGGACGACAATCAATTTTTTTATGCCCCTACCTCATCCCTCCGCGGTTCTTTGTGACGAGCCGTTTTTTTTGTATATTTGCAAAATAAAGCGCAACTGAATGAAATATCCAATTGGAATACAGTCTTTCCCAAAGATAAGGGAGGAAGGCTATACCTATGTAGACAAGACCCGGTTTATCGTATCCTTGATAAATAATCCAGGATATTACTTTCTGAGCCGTCCGCGTCGGTTTGGGAAGAGCCTTCTTTTGTCTACGCTCCATGCGTATTTCGACGGGAAGCGTAAACTTTTCTCAGGCCTTGACATAGATAGGGCTGATGTGGACTGGGAACCCTCGCCCGTGATACACTTCGATTTCAATTCAGAGAACTTTATTCAAGAAAATGGGCTGGATAATCTCTTGGACAGTCAGCTATCGGCCTATGAACAAAAATATGGAATTACCGAACAGGGCGCAACTTTGTCCATAAGGTTCGGGACGCTGATAAAACGGATGTATGAACAGACCCGAAGGCGCGTGGCTATCTTGGTGGATGAATATGACAAACCTCTTCTCGGTGTAGAAGAAAACCGGGAATTGTTTGAGAAAAACCAGGCGTTGCTCAAAGCGTTCTTCGGAAACCTCAAATCGATGGATACGTATATCCGGTTTGCTTTTTTAACCGGGGTCGCACGTTTCAACAAGGTCAGTATCTTTTCAGATCTGAACAATCTCAATGACATCTCCCTTACAAATCGTTACGCCGATATATGCGGGCTGACAGAAAATGAACTGACCATAAGCTTCAGGGAGGGCATCCGTGACTTGGCTCAAACAAGAAAGGAGGGGTTTGGTGAGACCGTCAACGCTCTGCGTGAGTTCTATGACGGTTATCTTTTCTCTAAAGAAGGGCTTCGGGTCTACAATCCGTTCAGTGTTCTTCTCGCATTGAACAATCAGGAAATTGAGCCGTACTGGTTTTCAACCGGTACCCCAACATTCCTCGCCAAACGGGTAAAGGAATACGGAATTGAATTCAAGGATTTCAACGGCGAGATGCGCACAGCTGAAGAACTGTTGTACATCGGTTCCGAAACCCAGAATCCGGTCGCACTGATGTTCCAGACAGGCTACCTCACGATAGATTATTTTGACGATGAGCTCCGTACATACATTCTGCGTTTTCCCAATCGGGAAGTCGAAATAGGATTTGCCCGTCAGCTTCTGCCTTTGTACGCTCCACAAATGAAATCCGATTCGCGAAACCTGTCTGTCAACGAGTTTCGTAAAAGTTTGGTTATGGGTGACCCGGAAGGATTTATGAAACGATTGCAGACCTTGTTGAAAAACCTTCCTTATCAGAAAAATAATGAGAACACGTATCGCAACCTGGTTTATATACTTTGCCTTCTTTCGAACACAGAGGCACAACCAGAACGGCAAAGTCTCAAGGGGCGTTCAGACCTGGAAGTGATGACAAAACGATATATTTATTTATTCGAGTTCAAGTATGGCGGTAGTGCTGATGCGGCGATAGAGCAGATTAAGGACCGAGATTATGCCGGCCGATATGCAATGGATTCTCGTTCAATCTATCTTATAGGTGCCAACTTCTCAGACAAAAAACCGCAACGGGGTCTAACGGAGTGGATAATTCAAAAGCTGAAGTAAAGCAACTTATGCGACTCCGCCAACTGAATATTAGATGAGAACTATAACGAAACGACCGTCATTCACATTGGGAAAGACGGTCGTTTTGTAGTGGTTGTTTTCCTGTGTTTTCAATTAACGGAGGTGACTTATTTCTTGATTGCGGTCATAGGAATGGCGGCCGGAGTGTCAACCCAGTTCTCGACATTGACTGTGAACTTGATGGGATCTCCGAGGACAGGCTTACCGGGGTCCGGATCATCCGGGTCTACGTTACCGGAACCATCTGTGAAGTCAAGCGTATAGATGTATTTCTTGCCCTGTTCCCAGGTACCGGACAACGGAATTGAAGCCCATGCATACTTACGTTTCTGACCGTTTGAGTCGAGCATCTTGTCCGAAGGGAACGGATAGAGCTGAACGCCATCGGGAGTGGTGATTCTGACGAGTACACTCAGATAAGCCTCACGTGCTACATTGTCAGGGTCTCCTGTCGGTGACCAAGGAGTGAGGGTCTGAGGGATAAACATGCCGTTGCCGGCGTCACCCATGATTGAAACTGCGTTGCCGGTCAGTTTCACAGGAGTGCAGGAGCTTGTCCAGACGGAGGTCTCGTGCCAGTCATCGAGGGTCCACTCATTGGTTGTGAAGTCAAAAGTACCGGTGGTCTGCGGGCGACCGATTCTCACGCCGGCAACCTCATAGACGAGTTCGTCATTGTTCGATTTCGCGCGGACCTCAACCTGAGCAAGTCTGTGTGAGAAGGTGAGGGGTACACCGGCAGCCTCATTGGCGCTCTTTGTGCCGGTTGCGTTGGCGGTGATGAAGTCAACCTGGTCGGCGATAGACTCGGGTGTCACGAAATTTTCAAGTTTCAGAACCTTGCCGTTGATTGTAACGTCGGCTCCGAGCTCATCCATAGAAGGTGAATAAGAATAGAAACTGAGCTCAGTCTCGTCGCCAGGCCAGCGGTATGTGGTGGCTGAGGTGAAATATCCGTCTGTACCCTTTGAGAAATCCACGTCGTGGAAGTACAGGGAGTCGGCCATGAACCCCGTGACATAGATATCGGAAAGATTGCTGTTGTTTACTTCTGAGGCCCTTGTCTGGCCTGCCAGTGCAGGACGGAAGCTGATGGCGTTGCTTGAGTTAGAACGTGCGCTGACGGCCTGCGGCTCGTCCTGTGCACAAGATGCCAGTCCAAAGGCGGTCACGGCTGCGACTGACATCAATAAAAGTGGCTTTTTCATAGTATATTGCGTTGTATGTTTTTAAATTCTGTTGTTTGTAGTTATAATGTTTTACGGTTGAAAATGGTTCAATCAAAAAATTATTTTAACCAAAAAAAATTACATCTTCAAGTCAATGTAGACACTCTGCCAGTCATCGACATCAGGCACTATGCCGCCGATAGGAGTGTCGGAGCTCGGCGGGTCGGGAAGGTCGATGCCGCGTATGACAATATGCACGTGCCGGGGATCCGGGGCTTCATGCACGACCTTTGAAACATCAATGTTGCAGTTCCAGTTCTTGCCCTCGGCCGTCGTGAGATACATTGAGAGATAGTGGGTCTTGTCGCCCGGAGTCTCGCCAAAGGTCAGGAACTCGGCGTGCAGGGAATTGTCTGAGGTTACAGGCTCGAGCACAAAGGGGTGTGTCACCTTGGTGTCGCTCCCCCGGTCCTTGCCGATGAGATATCCTTCTGCCATACCGGAGAGGGTGGCGTCGACTCCGTTCGGATAATTAGAGACATCGCCCGAGTCATACACGTCAACGGTATAGTGACAAACCTTCTCCTCGGGATACATGACGATGGTCTTCTCGTCATAGCTCGCCGGGAGCGCCACATTGTCCAGCCTATAGGCCCAAAGCATCCCCGGCGTGGCCGCATAACGTTCGTCACCGCTTTCCGGGGCCCTGGGAATCGCACGTGTACTGTATCCGGCCGCCGTCAGGCTGTTGGCATCCGGTGTAGACACTTCATAAGTGTCGATAAACTTCTCTGAAGATATTACGGCCCAGTCGTTCAGGTCAGCGTTCAGGCAGATGGAATGATAGTCTCCCGAGGGCACCTTTATAGAACCTCCCGTTTTATTTTGAAAGATGAAACGGATAGGATCAGTCCCGTCTGTAGAATATAGATAGAAGGCCATGGCGGAAGGATCGGCATCGGGAGCGTTTCTCCAGTCGAAGACGACGTTGAGCAATGAGTTTCGGTATGGTTCGTAACTCAAATCCTTGTGCCGGCATGACGAGAGTCCGGAAGCTGCCAAGACCGCTATGAGCATGACGGCACTGTGCTTGAGTAGGTTATATGTTTTCATAATAAGTAGCTGGTCAAATTAAACACAGTTCAGTAGTCAGGTGTGTTCTTTCTGTTGTAGTTGTCGCAGCCGATGAGCCAGACGAGAGAAACCTCTGCCTTTGTCGGGCCGAACCAGTTCAGGTGGCGCGTCTTCTGATAAATATAGATTTCATCCTTCGGAACGTATTCTGTCACCTTTCCGCCGAGGTAGCCGACGGCGACACTGAAATCAATGTTGAGTCTCTTCGCGACCGGGAGCGCATAACCGTATTCTATGCCTCCGGTGAAATTACATCGGTCCCACAGCGTACGGTGAGGCAGACCACCCATATAGCCCTTGCCTCCGAACTCAAAATCGTATGTGACGACACCGGCATAGAGCCCGAGATGATGCCCGGTCAATGGTTTGGCCAAAGCCTTTTTACCGAACCATTTTCTGAAGCCGACATTTCCGCCATAGGCACGCCAGTATCTATGTGCTGAGTTTTTGTCCCACCAGCCATAGAACCAGTCGGCGGTCACTGCCCAATTCTTGCCGATATAGAATTCGGCGCCAATCGAGGGTATTGCGAGCGCATCCAACAGAAGGTTTGTCTTCAAACCCATATAAAACGGTTTACATTCTTTCACCGGTCCGAAAACAAAACCATCCATATTCACGTGAGGAACGACGGCGCCAGTTGGGATTCCGGTGTGGAAATCGGGAACGCTCAACTTCGGAAAAAGTCGCTCCGGATATACGAACGAGTATGTAACATAAAGCCCGGCGTGGCGCAGCTCCGGAAAAAGTTTTTTGTACAGATACCGGTAGGGGACACCTCCGCGCAGCTCTTTCAAAAGGACAAGGTTCTGTTCAGAATCCGAGCCTGAGGCTGCTATGTTGGTCTGAATGGTTTTGATGGTTTCAATGACTTCATCTTTATACGGAACCTCAGGCTCTTTCTCTACCGCTGCCAACAGTCCGGCCCAGTCACGTCCTATAAACTCGAAAGACGTGATGGAGTCATCGAGTTGGGTGCGCTCCCTGAAGTAGTCGAAGATGCGGTCAGCCCTTTGATGGGACAGCCGTCGGTTTATTTCCACACTGCCTTCAGGAGAGGCGGAACCGACGACCTTGACAGAAGAAAGCCTGAGGGCCGAGTCCGTTTGTGCATACTTTTCGATGCGGTCCGTCATCCTCCCTAAGTTGTCGATATTGCCTTTATAATCGGGATCTAATTGAGAGCGGGACTGATGGAAGTAAATTTCTGCCGAGTCCCTGCGTGCAATGACATGACGTTCGGTTTCAGGAACATTTGTTTCCTGAGCGTATGCGGAGAGCATCCATAGTGCCATCACTGCAGATGCGGTTATACATATTATTCTGTGAATGTTTTTCATCAATGTTTTGGGCCGGGGTCGGTTGCCCCGAAAAGATAAGGGAATCATGTATGAAACCCCGTTTTTTAAAACGGGTTTCAAGATATTAACGTTCTTCTATTCTTAATGTTCGTTAAATATAACTCTCTGTGTAATAAAATATTCAAAATACGCAGTTTAGACACCTCCTTTGAAGGCCTGTCTTTCAAGAGCCGGAGAAATAATTTGAGGTGTAAGAATTTATGGCTAAATTTGTTCGTTACTTTACATGTCTTTTAAAAAAGTTTTTAATGCAAGAATTTAAAGCAAGAATATGGAAAACAGTGGATTGAAGTTTACTCCTGAGAATATACGGGAGTTGGAGCGCGACGATGTGTTCGTGTTCGGCAGCAACCTTGAGGGGATGCACCTCGGGGGCGCGGCGCGTGTCGCCCGCGAGCGGTTCGGCGCCGTCATGGGACAGGGCGAGGGCCTGCAGGGCCAAAGTTATGCCATACCTACCATGCAGGGTGGCGTGGAGATCATCAAGCCGTATGTCGACCGTTTCATAGATTTCGCACGTGAATGCGACCAGAATACCTTTTATGTCACAAGGATAGGCTGTGGAATAGCCGGTTTCACCGACGAGGAGATTGCTCCGCTCTTCGCTGACGCGGTAGGCCTCTATAACGTGCGGCTGCCCAAATCGTTTTATGACATCATCATGAGGAACAAAAACTCGTGAGGGTGTCACACGCATCAAAACCATACACTATATCCTCCTCAGACCCATAACAAAATAAAAAGGACCCGAACTTAACAAACAAAAAATCAACCCCGCGGGAGGTTGATTTTTTGTTTGGGTGTTCGTGTGTGCGTTTTAGGTCAGAAGCCGTACTCCTGACCCTTGCGTGTCATAGGTATGCCCTTCTTCATCCATTCGGGCATCGGCTCGTCCTTCAGATAGTGGTCGAAGAACTGCTGGAGGCGGCGCGTGATGTCCTTGCGGTTTCGGCGCTCCTTGATATTATGGTCCTCGCCGTTATACTGAAGCATCCATACCGGTTTGCCCAGACGGCGGAGCGCCATGAAGAGCTCGATACCCTGATACCAGGGAACGGCGCCGTCCTGGTCATTGTGCATGATAAGCAGCGGAGTCTCCACACGGTTGGCATGGAACACCGGAGAGTTGGCGATATACAGCTCCGGAGCGTCCCAGAGGTTGCGGCCGATTCGGCTCTGTCCCATTTCATACTGCGCCTGGCGCGAAGAGCCCGAGCCCCAACGGATGCCGCCGAAGGCCGACGTCATGTTGGCCACCGGTGCGCCTGAACCGGCACAGGCAAACATGTTTGTGCGCGTAATCAGATAAGCTGTCTGATAACCGCCCCAGCTCTGGCCGTCGATGCCGATCTTGTCCCTGTCTATCCAGTCATAGCGCTTGCAGAGTTCCTCGGCGCCGGAGCACACGTAGTTCCATGCGCACTCACCCGGAACGCCCGAGGTATAATGGATATCGGGCACGAAGACGATATATCCGCGGCTCACATAGAAAGGATAGTTCACCCAGCTCCAAGAAGGCTCCATCGTATAGTGGCGATAGAGCTCCTCGCTGCCTGTCTCATAGAAGACGCAGAGCATGGGATACTTCTTTGTCGGGTCGAAGTCCTCAGGCTTGTAGAGCACGCCCTCGGACTCCTGACCGTCATAGGCGTACCACTTCACCAGTTCGGCGGTGCCCCAGTTATAGTCGGCCATCTGTGGATTGGCCTCGGTCAGCTGACGGCGTTTCTTGAAGTCGAGGCCTGAGGTGAAGATGTTGGGCGAGGTCGAGAAGTTGCAACAGTTATATGTGTAGACCTCGGCATCCTTAGCCTTACGCATCTGGTGGAACATGTTGCCCTCCAATGTGCGGAGTTCTGGGACTGCCGGCTTGCCATACTTCATCGTGGCAATGCCGTTCTTCTTTGATTCGTAGTCGAAGACCGAGAGGAGCATTAGGTCCCCCTCGGAGAGGAAACGGTGATCCTTGTCGAAGTCGTTGTAGCGGTAACGGTAGTTCTTCGCCCGTCCCTCGCCGCGGGTGAGGTTCACCGGCTCAACCTTCCCTTCCGGGTCAAGCTGCCATATATCGTAGCGGTCATACACAAGGAGGGCCTTGTCTCCCTTGGTCCAGGCGGCCAGGCCGTGAGGCTGGGGAATCATCGGGTGGTCATCCTTTTCATCCCACAAAGGCACACCGACCTTCTGCGATACGTTCACCGTCTCGCCCTTCGCGATATTATAGACGAAATAGTCGCGGTCCTTGAACCACACGACATAGCGTCCGTCCGGAGAGAGCTCGGCAAACTCGTATGGAGCCTCGCCGATCTCGCGACGTTCTCCGGTCTTGACGTTTATGACGGAGATTTTCTCCGGAGCATAGTAGTCCCACTGATGACTCAGCATCGAGTCCGAGGCGTCCCGCAGAAGTGCCCAGTCGGCATCCCACCTGTCGGGCGCGCTCACCTCGACGAGAGGTTCAGTGGTCAGCAGCTGCTGGGTGTCGTCAAAGAGGTCAATGACCACGGGGAAGGTCTGAGAACGCATCTTCTCGAGGTTCTTGCGCTCGTAGGGAGGGGTCACGGGAGCATCCCAGCGCCAGATGTCGATGTCCGCCTTCTCGAAATCCACGAGGGTCGTGTCGTCCTCGGCGACATAGGGAGCCACGCCGATGACCAGGCGGCGTCCGTTGTGAGAGAACTCGGGACGGGAATACTGGTTGATGTGCAACCCCTCCTTCCTGATTGCCTCCATCTTCAGTCGTCTCGCCTCGTTGAGTGAGTCCTGAAGGGCAGGGTCAGAAGCGTGGGGGAGGGCAAGGTTTATGCGGGGGTACTCAGTCACGTGCACGTTCACCGGCTTCGGGTCATAACCCGTAACGGAAACGTCGGCAATCAGAAGCTCGCATATCTTTGTGCCGGTGTCGTTAGAGTCGTTCGAGGCTGTAAAGGCCAGACGGTCTCCCTTCTCGTTCCAGACCGGTGAGCCGTAGAACTTGCGGTCGCGGTCTATGAGGTAGAAGGCCGTGTCTGCGAGAGTCAGATAGCCGATGCCGTCCGTGGCCAGACTGTCGGACTCCTGCTTCTTCTGTCGGACCGCCAGGTTCTTGCCATCCTTGGTGAAGACATACTCCTTCACCCAGTTGAGGGTTTTCGAGGTCTGCCCGTTCGGGGTGCGCACCACCATCGGCCGACCGGCCTCCTTGTCCTTGAGGGCCTTCGGGGTTATGAGGGTCGTGTCGCAGCTCAGATAGGCCACCCACCCGCTTCCATCCTCAGGGACCTTATATCCGGTCACAAAAGGGATTTTCTCGACCGAGAGGGTCTTGAGGTCAACGATGGCCAGGGTGTCCTTGGGCATCTCGTCGTCCTTTTTATTGTCTATCTTGGCCTGACGGGTGACGGCGAACTCCGGTTTGATGAGGGCGTAGCCCCACCTGCCGTCGGCGCTGACCGTGGCTTTGTAGCCACGGGGGATATCGACGCGCTTGCTGTTCCGGGTATTGGCGAAACTCAGCACACCGTCGCCCTCCTGGGGGTCGACGGAGAAGACGGCCCACTGACCGTCACGGCTGACAGCCGTGTTCTTGACCAACTGCCATGAATCGAAGGCATCATGGTCAAGCGGTTTCTTGGCCAGGGTCGAGACACTCGTCAGGGCGAGTCCGGCCAGGAGTATGGCGATAGGATTTTTCATCACGTTAGCCTTCTTTAGGTTAATCCACATTATGCAGCTCGTGGCCCATGCGGGTCTTTTTCGTGTGCATATAGAAGCGGTTATACTCGTTGGGGGTCACTTCGAGCGGAACGTTCTCCACGATTTCCATGCCGTAGCCCTCCAGGCCGATGCGCTTCACCGGGTTATTGGTCATCAGACGCATCTTCTTGATGCCCAAAGAATGAAGGATGCTTGCACCGACGCCATAGTCGCGCTCGTCGGCCTTGTGGCCGAGGTGAAGGTTGGCGTCGACGGTGTCGAGACCCTCCTCCTGGAGCTTATAGGCCCGGATCTTATCCATCAGGCCGATTCCGCGACCTTCCTGGTTGAGGTATACGATGGCTCCGCGACCCTCCTTCTCTATGAGTTCCATGGCCTTGTGGAGCTGTTCGCCGCACTCGCAGCGCATCGATCCGAAGATGTCGCCTGTGGCGCATGAGGAGTGTACACGCACGAGCAGAGGTTCGTCCGTAGCGACGTCACCCTTTATCAAGGCGATGTGTTCCAGCCCGTTGTCTTTCTGACGGAAGGGGATGAGCTTGAACTTTCCGTAGGCAGTCGGCATCTCCACCTCCTCGCCGCGTTCAACCGGCGAGTCGTTGCGGAGTCGGTATGCGATGAGGTCCTTGATGGCAATCAGCTTGAGGCCCCACTCGTCGGCACGCTTGCGGAGCTCGGGCAGACGGGCCATGGTTCCGTCGTCGCTCATGATCTCCATGAGGGCCGCCACCGGTTCGAGTCCGGCGAGTCTGGCAAGGTCTACGCCCGCCTCGGTATGGCCCGTGCGCTGAAGCACGCCACGGTTCTGGGCATAGAGGGGGTTGATGTGGCCGGGACGTCCGAAGGTCTCCGGGGTGGAGACGGGGTCGGCCAATGCACGTATCGTGGCTGCGCGGTCCTCTATAGAGACGCCTGTCGAGCACCCCTCCAGCTTGTCGACGGTCACCGTGAAGGGTGTGCCGAGCACCGAGGTGTTGTCCTGGACCTGACGTTCAAGACCGAGTTCCTCACAGCGTGAGATAGGCATCGGCACGCAGAGGACTCCGCGGGCGTTCTTGAGCATGAAGTTCACATCTTCGGGTGTGATTTTTTCTGCCGCTATGATGAGGTCACCTTCGTTTTCGCGGTCTTCATCGTCGACGACGATGACAAATTTGCCGTCGCGAAAATCTTTGATAGCATCTTCTATCGAGTCGAGACGGATCGGCTCGTTTGAATTTTCGTTGGTATTCACTTGGAGTTTAGGTTTTTTGTTTTTAGGGGAGGGTGGATAAATCTCGAGATTTTCGAGATTTTCGAGAATTTCGAAAATTTCGAGAAACTCGAGAAACTCGAGAAACTCGAGATTCTCGGAGAGCTCAAGGAGAGATCAAGAGGAATTAGGGCTGGGAGAAACCCGGAATTCGGAAAATGCTGAAATTGACCGAGCCGTAGACCCTCTGTTCCTCGAAGCCGGGGAGGGCGGAGAAGTCGTGGTTCTTAGAGTGCTCTATGATTACCAGCGACCCGGGCTTGACCATCTTCGAGTTGAGGATAAGCTCCGGAATCTCTGCGAACCGCTTGTGGTCATACGGCGGGTCGGCGAAGACTATGTCGAACGCGCGGAAACAGCCGGTGATGAACTTGAAGACATCGCCACGGATAATCTTTATGTTTTCGTCACCGAGTTTCTCCTTGACCTGATACAGGAAGCTGAGCTGGGTCTGGGCCATCTCGACGGCGGTCACGTCGGCCGCTCCGCGTGAGAGGAACTCGAAGCTAACCGCTCCCGTACCGGCAAAGAGGTCACAGACGCTTTTACCCTCGATGTCGACCAGGTTCTCTATCACGTTGAAGATGTTCTCACGTGCGAAATCGGTCGTAGGTCGGGCCGTTATGTTTTTCGGAACGTCAAACCGACGTTTTCCGTATTTGCCTCTGATTATTCTCATATATTGTAAATACTGTCTGAAGATGAACGTGAAACTATACCCTCTCACTTGAGCAGTAGCAGGGCGGCTGTCGGCATCGGCCTGTCCTCGTCGAGCAGAGTGGTGGCATCCAGCCTCAGCTTGTCCAGACTTTCGGAAAGGGCCGAGTCGTCACCGCGTTCGTCGCGCACGGCCAGACGTGCACTCCTGACCGAGAAGTTGTAGGCTTCTGCTGCGCGTAGAAGACGGTAGAGCGACTCCTGTGCATTGGCCGCGGGCTGGGTTGAGGAGGTCTGCAGCCTGTTTCCACGCATCAGGATGACGTCACACGAGCCCTCGCGAAGGTTGAGCACCATGACCTCGCCCTCCTCGATGTTGAGCCGGTCGAGAAAAGACTGGATGACGCTCAGGTGCGCCTTCACTCGTGCGCCGGGAAACGTCCGGCTCAGAAAAGCGGGCAGTCCCGGTGTCAGGCTCCACAGCAATGTCTTGTCGCCGACCGCGTCGGCCAGCATGTCTTCCGGATCGAAACCGTAGACCCGGCCGAACTGGTCCTCGGCCAGTTCCTCGTCTGCCGAAACCTCCTGAGGTACCCACAGGGCGCGGTCCGTCTCGATGATGATGTCGGCCGCGAAGTCGTCGAGCAACTGCGGGTTGTCATAGACGGTGTCCTCGATTTTCTGCAACAGGTCCTTGCCGTTACCGACCGGCTCCCACTCGTTGCGGACAATCCGACGCACGGACTGACGGTCGCCCAACGGTTGCAGCCACGCCTCAAGAGAGGTGCGGGTGATGTAGATGACCAGTCGCCACTGGCCCGTGTCGGTGCGGTCCATACCGCGAAAACTGCTGTTCTCGTTCATGTTTCGTTTTATGCGCAATCATGGAGCCGGCACCCCGGTTTTCGGAGTCCGCTCCAGATTCAAGCCACAAAAATAATAAAAACTTTCTAAGTATCGGCTTTTTTCGCGACCTTTGCAGTCGTGAAAAGTGAAAAGACTGAAAAAGAAGAACAGGAAGGGATGGATTTTCCCCTGACAAGGCGAGGAATAAACCGTGAAATATTGCGCCTGGCCGTACCGGCGGTCATCAGTAATGTCACCGTGCCGCTGCTTGGCCTTTCGGACACGGCCATCTCGGGCCACCTCGGCTCGCCCGTCTTCATCGGGGCCATTGCCGTCGGCTCGCTGATGCTCAACGTGGCCTTCTGGCTCTTCGGTTTCCTGCGCATGGGGACGACCGGACTCGTTGCCGAGGCATTCGGTTCCAAAGACGGGCTGCGTATCCGTCGGTTGCTGAAGACGTCCCTCATCTTCGGCCTGCTGTTGGGACTTCTCTTCATCTGCGTGAGGAAGCCTCTGGCCGATCTGCTGCTCTCCATCATCTCTCCCGGCTCTGAGGTCAACGCCTCCGCCCGACGCTATTTCGGACTCTGCGTCTTCGGCTCGCCGGCCCTTCTGGCGACCATGGCCGTCAACGGATGGTTCGTCGGGATGCAGTCCACGGTGCGGGCGATGATTGTCTCCATCGTCACCAACGTCATCAATATCCTTCTGAGCCTCTGGTTTGTCTTCGGGCTTAGGCTGGGTTTCATCGGTGTGGCCTACGGTACGCTCTGCGCCCAATGGCTTGGACTCCTGCTGGCGCTCTGCCTGACGATTCCCCTATACCGCCGCTTTAACGCCGACCTCACGGCCGGAGGGGCCGGGCGTCGGCTGAGTGACGACCTGAAGCGATTCTTCGGCGTAAACGTCAATCTCTTTTTCCGCTCCGCCTGCGTGATGGCGGTGTCAATGACCGTCACCTCGGTCGGCTCACGCTTGGGAGACCTGACCCTGGCCTCGAACGCCGTGATGATGCAGTTCTTCATCTTCTTCTCCTACTTTATGGATGGATTCGCCTTCGCCGGCGAGGCTTTGGTCGGACGTGCCAAGGGGAGCGCCGACAACCTCCTCTATCACCTCTCGGTCAAGTGGCTGTTGGTGTGGAGCGCGGCGATGGGCGTCATCTTCTTCGCCGTTTACGCCATAGCGGCCGAGGACATCGCCTCGCTTATCACTGACGAGTCCGGGGTGGTCGCAAACCTCATGCGCTACAAGGTGTGGCTTGTGCTGATACCGGTGCTGACGGTCGCCGCCTTTATCTTCGACGGCTTCTTCATAGGCCTCACAAAGACGCGCGTGATGCTCATCGCGACCCTCGCGGCCACGGCGGCCTTCTTCGCCATCTGCTTCATACCCTCCTCGCTCCCCTCCAACCACCGCCTGTGGGGTGCCTTCCTGACATACCTGTTCCTCCGTGGAGTGCTCCTCGCCGCAGTGCTGCCGCGAAAGTTAGAGGGTAAGTTATAGGTTTTAGGGACTGGGGAGGTTGTAGGGTCGCGGCCTACCGCGACCGCGTCGTGGAATTTTGTTCAGGCGGTTGTATGGTGGAGGCCTGCCGCGACCGCGTAGTGGAATTTTGTTCAGGCGGTCAGATTCGTGAACTTTAAAACAGTAAAAAATCTTTCGTAAAGTATGATTACCTTTCCGAATGCTAAGATAAACATTGGACTCCGGATTACTGAACGTCGCCCGGACGGATACCATAACCTCGAGACACTCTTTGTGCCCGTGGGGTTGTATGCCGGTACACCGCTGAACCCTGTCTCGTTCTGCGACACCCTCGAAATACAGTCCGCTCCCGATGACAGTTTCGTGTTCAGCGGAAACCCTATCGATTGCCCGTTGGAGAAGAACCTGGTCTATAGGGCGGTGCGAGCCTTTCGCGAGGCGTCTGCCCGGACTGCACCCGTTTCGGTTGTCTTGGAAAAACATCTTCCGGACGGTGCAGGACTCGGAGGGGGTAGCGCCGATGCGGCCTTCACCCTCATGATGCTCAATGAGCTGCACGGTTGTCCGCTGACTGCGGAAGAACTGGCCCGCATAGCCCTCTCGCTTGGAGCCGACTGCCCCATCTTCATATATAACCGCCCGTGTTATGGCGAGGGAGTGGGTGAGCGTCTGACCCCGGTCAGCCTCCCTCTTGACGGCTGGTGGTGTGTGATTGTCAAGCCGGACGTCTATATCTCCACACGCGAGGCTTTTGCCGGAGTCGTCCCTCACAAAGATGCCGACGCCTTCCCCCTCGGCAGGCTCGGCGAACTTCCGGTTGAGGAATGGAAGGAGGTAGCCGTCAATGACTTTGAACGCTCTATTTTCCCGAGGTGGCCCGAGCTCCAAAGAATCAAGACACAGCTTTATGACACCGGCGCCGTTTATGCCTCAATGTCGGGGAGCGGTTCCTCCCTCTTCGGTCTCTACCCCTCGGAGCTGGAGGCCATGGATGCGGTTGCGGAGCTGAAATCGCTCTCCGATTTCGATGACCGCACCATTATATGCCCGCTCAAACTTTGAGGCGATTCACAATAAACCTCTGTTGTGGATTTTGCGTTATAATTCTGAATCGAGACCTGTTGAGGCGGTCTCGGCCACGAAATTGTGGGCTGAAGCGACCGAATTAACATATTTTGGCTCGGTTTTTGTTGTAAATAACCGTGAAAAACACTCCATAGATTATGAGCAAGAACAAGAATAACCGCTTCTTCAACGGAAACAAAAATAACCCTGATAACCCTCAGAATTCTCAGCCCGAGGTTGATAAAGAGAACCTCTCAGCCGAGGAATTTGCAGTAGAGGAGGGTGAACAGCTCAATGATGAGGCCAATCCCGCCGAGGGAGATCCCCAGGCAGAGGCTGTCGAGGTGACCTTAGATCAGAAACTGGCCGACACCGAGGCCGCTCTTGAGAAAGAGAAGAAAGAATATATGTTCCTGATGGCCGAGTTCGACAACTTCCGCAAGCGCACGCTCCGCGAGAAGTCCGAACTCATCAAGAATGCCGGTGAACAGGTCCTAAAGGGTCTGCTCCCGATTGTCGATGACTTCGAGCGCGGCCTGAAGGCCTCAGAGACTGCGGAAGACCCCGCCTCGATCCGTGAGGGCATGGAGCTCATTTATAATAAACTCGTGAAGTACATGGCCGCCAACGGAGTCAAGGCCATGGACACCTCAGACGGAGTCTTCGACGCCGACAAGCACGAGGCCATCGCCTCTGTCCCCGTTCCCGAAGAGGAGAAGAAAGGGAAGATCATCGACACCGTCGAGAAAGGCTACATGCTCAATGACAAAGTGCTTCGCCACGCAAAAGTAGTAGTCGGTCAATAAAGCGTCCCCTCTCTGAGGACATAACACGAAATTCCACAAGATCATGGCAGAGAAAAGAGATTATTATGAGGTCCTTGGCGTCGGGAAGAACGCTACGGCCGACGAAATAAAGAAAGCATACCGAAAGCTTGCCATCAAATATCACCCTGACAAGAACCCGGGTGACAAGGAGGCTGAGGAGAAGTTCAAGGAGGCGGCCGAGGCGTACGACGTGCTCTCTGACGCGGACAAGCGTCAGAAGTATGACCAGTTCGGCCACAACATGGGTCCGCAGGGCTTCGGCGGAGGGGGCAACCCCTTCGGAGGCCACTCGTTCACCATGGAGGATATCTTCGAGCAGTTCGGCGATATTTTCGGCATGGGTGGCGGCATGGGTGGCGGCCGCAGCTATGCGCGTCAGCCCCGCCAGCACGTCAACAAGGGCACAGACCTGCGCATCACTGTCAAGGTGAGCCTCAAGGACATCATGAACGGTGTCGACAAGAAGCTGAAGATTCCCCGTTTTGTTGCCTGTGAGCACTGTAACGGCACGGGCGCGAAAGACGGAACCGCATTCCGCGAGTGTCCGCAGTGTCACGGAACCGGATATGTCACCAATGTTCGCCGTTCAATCTTCGGAGCGGAGCAGTATGAGACTGTCTGCCCGCAGTGTAACGGCACCGGCAAGGTCATCACCGAAGACTGTCAGTACTGCCACGGAACCGGCGTGCAGAAGAAGGAGGAGATCGTTTCGTTCCACATCCCCGCCGGTGTCGAAGACGGTCAGACGCTCCGTCTCAAGGGCCAGGGCAACGCCCCGCGTCACGGCGGCGTAAACGGTGACCTGCTCATCGTCATCCAGGAAGAGAAGAACTCGGAGCTCATCCGCGACGAGAACGACCTTATCTACAACCTGATGCTTGACTTCCCGACAGCGGCCCTGGGCGGCTCGGCCGAGATTCCTCTGGTAGACGGCCGCGCAAAGGTCAAGATTGCTGCCGGTACACAGCCCGGCAAGGTTCTGCGCCTTCGCGGAAAGGGCCTGCCCGAGTTCAACAACCCCGCAGTCAAGGGTGACCTGCTCGTCAATGTGATGGTCTATGTGCCCGAGAACCTCTCGGATGCAGAAAAGAGTGCCATAGAAAGCCTGAAGGACTCGACCAACGTCGTTCCGACCGAGGCGACCAGCAAGCGCATCTTCTCGCGCCTGCGCCACATCTTCAACAAGGAGAACCGCGGAGTCGATTAGGACCGCAAAGTAAATTAAGACCTCGGAGTCGATTACGACCTGAAGGTGGTTTGAGACCGCAAAGTCGATTGAGACTCCAGAGTCGATTAAGGCCGCAGAGTCAATCAGCATATAA
Source organism: uncultured Sangeribacter sp. (assembly GCA_964618395.1). GTDB lineage: Bacteria > Bacteroidota > Bacteroidia > Bacteroidales > Muribaculaceae > Lepagella. The sequence continues at coordinate 18,572 of CAZUAK010000001.1, read as the reverse complement.
AGAAAATAAAACCGGTGTGCCAGATGGATTTGGCGCACCGGTTTTTGTTTATTTTTATTAAGGATAGAGGACCTTTTTAGGGCATGAATGTTAAAAGAGTACAAAAATAATTCGGAAACAGTGATGTTATTCACGAATAAATATTACCTTTGCATCACCTAAACATCATACCCCCCACTTAGGCGCCCCGAGGGCTTTGCTAAAACTAAATCTGATAAAAAGATAACTAACCTTCCTCTAATCAGTAGGGTTCTCACCGACCGTCTCAAATGTTAAAATTTTTAACTACTGCCGGCCAGAGAACCGATTTGTCAATAAAAAATATTATCTTTGCGCCATTGAGTTTTAGACAGAGGTAACTCACGACAATCTCAAATGTGTGACAGGACGTTTATGAAAAAGATTCTTACGTGCACAATAGCTTTAATCCTTGCGATTTGCGCATTCGGCCAAACTCGTGCGGACTCGGTTAAAGTGTACTTTCATATAGGACGGTCAAACTTCGACCCGACGCTTGAGGACAATGCCTCCGCGATGAACCACTTCATCGAGAAGGTACGCGAGGCTGCATCCTCAAAGAATCTTGATCATATCGTTATCCGCGCGTATGCCTCACCGGACGGCACGGTGAGATTCAACAACCGGCTTTCTCAAAAACGTTGCGCGACAATCACCGACCTTATCTTGGAAAAAACCGGAGTAAACCCCGACATAATAGAATCGTTTTCCGAAGGCATAGCCTGGGCCGAACTTCGTGACCTGGTGGAGGCAGACACCTTGGTGCCTTCGAGAGAGAAAATCCTCGACATTCTGGACAACACGCCCTTTTATGTCTTCGATTCAAAGGGGAACATCGTCAGTGGCCGCAAGAAGCAGCTGATGGACCTTCGCGGAGGCCGCCCCTGGAAATGGATGGTGGCCAATATCTTCCCCGAACTGCGCAACTCCGTGGCGGTCTCCATATATCTGACCGACGACGCGACAGCGGAGGAACCCACAACAAACGAAGACGCTGTTGCCGATGAAGCCAATGCAACCCCCGGTAGCCTCCTCGGCGATGTTATAAGCCTCACCTCAGACACTCTCGTTTTTTCAGATGGCTCGGATATATCCGTTATTTCCGAAAACCTTAGCGATAATTCCGGTGACTCAGAGGTTGGCACCGGTAACTCAGACGCACACTCAGATGCCTCTGGCGTTAACATCGATATGAACGGTGTCTCTGCACAAGGCGATACCGGGACCCTTCTCGGCTCTAAAGAGCCCCCATACTATCTCTTCGCGCTGAAGACCAACATGCTCTATTATCCCCTCCTGCTCCCTAACCTTGAACTGGAGTGGCTCATAAACGACCACTGGTCGGTTGCGGTTGAGGGCAATGTTGCATGGTGGGGCAGCTATAAGAAGGAGAAGAGTTACCGTCTGGCCATCATCGACGCCGAAGCGCGTCGCTGGTTCAAGGTCCGCTCTCCCTGGCACGGCCTCTATGCCGGTGCCATTGTCGGCGGCGGATGGTATGACCTTGACAAAGGTCCCGGCCACAAGGGATACTATGGCGAAGGTGCCATGGCCGGACTGGCCGTCGGGTACATGTGGCCCCTCGGGCGCCACTTCTCGCTCGACGCAGAGTTCGGTGCGGGTTATGTCTATACCCGTGTGAAGGAGTATCTGCCCATCAACGGCCACCATGTTTATATGAAGTCAAAGAAAATCAACTACTTCGGTCCAATCAAACTGAAGTTCTCTATCGCATACCGTTTCTTTGACCGTAAAAAATTCAGTCATCCCGTATCGGCCCAATGAGAAGAGACAGATATTACATAATAGCTGTTTTGCTCGCCATACTGCCGATGTTGGCTTCGTGTCGTCAGGAACTGTGTTACGACCACTTCCCGGCGATAGACCTGAAGTTCGCGTGGGAGCAGGAGTGGGAACGTGACTATGGCCACAACCATGTCTCGACATGGGACGCGCTCTATCACGGCTATGAATACGATGACTTACGCCCCACGATTCCGGAATGGGTCAACGTAATCCGTTATTTCGAGGATGGAGCCCCTCTGGAGAAATACCTCTCGCCCGAGGGTCTGAAATTTGAAGTCGAGGAAGAAAGGGAATGCTCCATGCTGCTGTATAACGGCGATACGGAATACATAGTCCTCTCCGACGTCGCTTCACTCACCAAAGCCCGCGCCGCCGCCTCCTCACGCTCAAGAGCCGGTTCCTCTCTCGAAGCCATATATTCCGTTCACGAGGGTGCGCGAACAACAAACCCGCCCGATATCCTGTATGCCGCCTTCATCGAGAATATACCCGGCATTAAGAGCCATAATATACATCAGCTGACAGTCAAGATGCAACCCCTCGTTTATTCCTACCTCATCCGGTTCGATTTCGAGGAAGGTCTTGAATATGTAGCACTTGCCCGCGGAGCCCTCGGAGGAATGGCTGAATCGGTCTATCTCCGAACCGGCGTCACATCCGAGGAATCCTCCATCATCCTCTTTGACTGTGAGATTAAATCCGGCTGTTGCCAATCTCACGTACGGTCATTCGGTATCCCCGGGTTCCCTGACGTATATTACGGACGAAGCGGCTCTCATGACCGTAAGTTCACCCTCAACCTTGAGGTGCGACTTAAGAACGGAGAGACTAAGGAGTTCAACTATGACGTCACGGACCAAGTGAAGAAGCAGCCCCGCGGAGGTGTCATCACTATTACGGGCCTCAAGATTGAAAAACCGGCAGGAGGTATACAAGATGGAGGATTCGAAGTGGATGTCACTGACTGGGAAGATGTGGGAGTGTCAGTCCCGATTCCTATCGGAGGCCAGGGGGACACCTAAAGTATCGATAAACGGCTCTCGGACTCTCGGGGGTTGGATAATCTAAAGAAACAAACTCAAAAATAATAATTAACCTAAATTCATTCACTCTAAATTTTCTAACGTATGAAGAGAAAATTTTTCTATCTTGCAGCGAGTGCGCTCCTCCTGACAGGATGTGCCTCTGAAGACGTTCTGGATGAGGTAAATCAGGACCTCAACGTCATCGGCTTCGAGAATGTCGTCAACAAGCCGACTCGTGCAGACCTGACTACAGGAACACTGGAAAAGTTCCATGTATTCGGATTCTATGTAACTCCGTCGGCCAACAATGTGGCCGTTCAGGTCTTCAACGATGTACCCGTGACCTGGAACTCCAGCAAAAGCGCATGGGAGTACGAAGGTGAGAAACGTTACTGGCTCGAAGGCGAGAAGTACTACTTCTATGCTTACAGCTGTGGTAACGTATCCAAGCTCGACACTGACAACTTTGGCAAGTTCTCTATGAGAATGGATGATAACCTCATCGCCGAAGAACGTGCACTTAAGATCAAGGGATACATCTGTGACAATACTCACCAGCATGACCTGATCTATGCTTCCAATACCGGTGAGAATTATGGCGGTATCCTCGGACAGGAAAAAGGAAAGAACTCAAAAGTTACTTTCCAGTTCAACCACATCCTCTCTAAGGTAAGGGCTCGCTTCACCAGCCTCTTCCCTGAGGACTATGTAGTCAAGATCAGCGATGTGCGCATCGACAATATCTGCAACCAGGGTGACTTTAACCCCAATGCCGTTGAAGGATGGGTAGATGTGAAACGCAGAAACAACGAACGTGCGCTGGTAAATCTTGAGACCAAGACAACCGTTACCAACGAGGAAGATGAGTCTGTAACTGAGTATAACTATGTTTCTACTACGGCAGCAACCGCCCCCGTATTCTCGGAATACGCTTATGTATTGCCCAAAACTTACCAGGCAAGCGACGGTACCGTTACCCTCGCATTCCACGTAGTGGTTGAGAACAAAGGACAGGTAGTGCTCAATAAGGATATGTATGGCCGCTTCACTCCGAATTGGCTGAAGGGCAATACATACTACTACGACGTGAAACTTGACGGTGCGGCTGCCGACCTCGAAGCTATCGTCTTCGAAACTGTGACCGATGCCACCGGTGCAGTAATAAACTGGATGACTGAGACTGACGTAGAGTTTACTATTGACAAGGACTAATTCTGCTGAGAACGTAATTGATCGTTCAGTATAGACAAATAAAACTGCGCCGCTCTGAAAAAGGGCGGCGCAGTTTTTTCTTTAGAGATTTAGCGGTAGAATCGTTCGGAATGGAGTAGGGTTCCAAATTTCGGTATGGATGCTTTGGTGCGGTTCAGAAGAGGAGCTTCCGTGTTTCTGTCGGTCCCTGGATGATGAGCAGACTTTTTCGGTCTATTGTCTGCGTATCGCCCCGGTCCATGCGATAGAGGATTTTTCCGTCTGCTGAGTAGATAGTCAGGGGATTCAGCGCCTCTATCCGTTGTCCGTCGACGAGGAAGTCTTGGGGAGCACCGTTTTCTGACTTAATGGGTGAGATTCCGTTCATCTCTGTTGAATACCGGAAAGTTATAAGACCGTCTGTTTCGGTGATTTCAGAAAGCCGTCCGGATACTTCGGGGGGATTGTCAAACTCCATTCTCGGTGTTGTGACGCTTCCGAAGGCCGTCACTCCGTTGATACCGGGGAAGGGATGGCCCGACCTGTCGTCTGAATAAATAGAGTTGTCGGCCTCGATGAGGTCCACACGCTGGTAGTAAGGGTCGTTGTTCACGCTGAAACTGTTCCACGCCTCCTCGTCATACCTGACGTGCCAGACGAGCATCCCGTGGCCGGGAAGCCATGAGTCCCATCCCCTCTGTTGGCGGTTCTCCAAAAGGTAGTATTCATCAGGGGAGCCGGAGGTGATGAGATATGCCTCGTTGGTTTCTCCGAGTTCATTGAGCATATATGTGCCGTCGCTTTCAAGAGGCTTCGGCTCAATCCATCCCAAAGCCGCACGCTCGAAAGAGGAGAGCAGCGGTGGAGTGCGTCCTTCGTTGTTATACGGTCCCTGGTCCATCGTTGAGAACGGCCCTGGCGTGTACGAACCGCTGTAATAAGTAGGATAGAGGTCCGGAAGGCCGAGGATGTGGCAGAACTCATGTACGAAGGTCCCGATAGAGGCCGGACGGTCGAGTCCTGTTTCCTTCTCACACGCGCAGCCATATCCGTCAAGGCGCACGCCGTCAAACATGATGGGTGTCTCAATCCAGCTTGTCAGCTTGGCCGAATGGGGCCAGACGGCGTCGTCGCCTCCGCCGTCGGGTTCACCTCGTCCGGCAAAGAAGATGAAGACATTGTCTATCGTTCCGTCGCCGTCTCGGTCATACTCGGTGAAATCCACAGACGCGTCGAGCAGACTGCACGCTTCTATGGCCATCATCTCCGGCTGTTTGTCAGAGTGATAATAGTAGTCGTTGCCCCCGTAATAGGCGCGTTCGTGGTCGAGCAGTACAGGCCCGTAGACGTCAAAGCGAGGCAGGAAGAGACCGTTGGAGTTGTCTGTAAAAAAGTCGCGCGCGCTGCCGGTCGCCCCGAAATCGGCGAACCCCTCTTCGTTGAGCAGCCGGTCGAAATATTCTCTGGGTTCAGAAAGCTCAAACCGTACATCCTGATACTCTACAAGGATGACGAGGGCTTTCTGCTCTCCGAAAGCCGGGAAAGATGCGTCGGACTGCAATCCCGGGAGGCGGTTGACGGTCAGCGTCGAACCGTCCGGACGCGTATATACAAACGGAGTAAACGGCGAAACAGTCGCCGCGCCAGCCTGTATGAAGAATGAACTCAAAAGGATTGGAAAGAATCTGTATGTCATCCGAAGTGTCAGTTTTAGAGGCCGTTTCAAGATTTTACAGGGTGTCTCGGCTTTTCGAGGCCGTTAATGGACAAGGTGTCTGAACCGGTTCTTAACCCCGTTTCAAAAAAAGGCGAGCGGTGTCTTACAGTTCGAGCATCTCCGTGATTTTCTTGACTGCGTGGTGATAGGAGGCCTTGAGCGCTCCGACACTGGTCCCGAGGATTTCGGAGATTTCCTCATATTTCATTTCGTCGAAATACTTCATGTTGAAGACGAGCCTCTGTTTCTGGGGCAGCGAGGCGACGGCACGGTGTAGCTGCGCCTTGAGTTCGTCGCCGTCGAAATACTCGTCCGCCTCGAGGTGCTCGAGGGCCTGCGTCGTTACGGCAGACTCGGGCGAGGATTGGTTTTTAGAGCGGTTGAGGAAGTTGAGCGACTCGTTGATGGCTATCTTGTAGAGCCATGTGGAGAGCTTGGCGTCGCCCCGGAAGTTGTGGAGGTTTGACCACGCTTTGAGGAAAGAGTTCTGGAGAAGGTCGTTGGCGTCGTCGTGACTCGTCACGAGTTTACGGATTTGCCAATACATTTTTTCTCCATACTGTCTCATCAGTATGTCAAAGGCCTCCCGCATTTTCTGCGGGTTCTTAAGATCGTCAAGAAGCTGACGCTCATCTACGGGTACCTTATACGACATATTGATGAACTCGGTGTGAAGGGCTTCGCGCGTGGCGCGCCACAGTTTGGGACGGTAAAATTACAAAAAAATTTTCTTTTTGCCTTTCAGAGTGAGAAAAATTCGGCAGATTTTCTTTCTCCGTGACCAAAAAATACCTTATTCAGGGTATCGTAGAACTGAATTTTAGAGCGATTCCAGCCATATTAAGAGCTACTTAACATTTTTTGGAGAGGGCAGAGTAAACCATACCGGTCCGTGGCGGTCTAAAGTATAAAAAATAAGTGTGGAATGATCGAAGAAAAGAAACTTGAACAAAGAATAGG
>CAZUAK010000001.1:0-11755 GCA_964618395.1 uncultured Sangeribacter sp. | reverse complement strand
GTATAAAAAATAAGTGTGGAATGATCGAAGAAAAGAAACTTGAACAAAGAATAGGACGCGAGACCGGCTTCAAGGTGCCCGAGGGGTATTTTGATGAGCTGTACTCGAAGATGGCCTCCACGCTTCCCGAGCCGGTGGCAGCCCCGGAGGCTCCGAGGCTGACGACCTGGCAGCGTATCAAGCCCTACGTGTACATGGCGGCCATGTTCGCCGGTATATGGTGCATGATGAAGGTCTTCCATACTGCGGCAGGAGGGTCTAACAACCTCAACCTCGACACTCCGCCCGAGGCAGTGGCGGTCCTTATGGCTGACCCCGAAGCGTCCGATGTATATATGGCGTCTAACTACGAGTCTGATTTCCTGCTCGAAGATGACGTCCTGAGCGAATATGATTCAATGTCTGACTTCCAAAAGGATTTCGGATATGATTTGACGCCGGAATACAGCAACATGCACGTCCCGGCTTAAACTTAACCCCCGGTCTTATGAAGAGAGTTTTACTTTTGTTGGTTGTCTGTCTTTGCTCCTGGGCCCTCTCGGCAAAGGCTGACAATATGTGCAATTCGCCGGAAAAACAGCGTGAGTTCAAGGAGTTCAAGATGAAGTATCTTGCCCAGGAGATGGAACTCAAGGAGTCTCAGCGTGAAAAGTTCTTCGAGCTTTATGACAAGATGAACGAGGAGAAGAGGGCGGCCTTCGCTAAGGTCCATAAGATGGAGAAGAAGATGCGGGCCGAAAAGGATCTGACAGACGCCGACTATGAGCAGTTTCAGGCTCTCATGAACGAGGCGCGGGCCAAAGATCTCGAAATCGACAAAAAATATGACGCCGAGTTCTTGAAGGTAATCTCGACCAAACAGCTTTACAAATTCAAGAGCGCCGAGTTCAAGTTCCGGGATAAGATGCGCGAGATGCGCGACTCCAAAAAATCCAAGAAGAACCATAAGAACAAGGGCTCCAATAAGAAGTAAGAACAAGCGTTCAAAGAAGTTGTGACCGCACGGAACAGGCGGCATCGACAGCCCGCGGGACACAGTGATAGGAGCCTAAGCTGCATGAAATCTTCTCGAAAAAATCAGCGCCCGTTTCATGAATAGTGAAAAATTTCATGAAACGGGCGCTGATTTTTATTACTTAAGGCTCTTTCTCTGAAAAATTTTATATCTTTGTGGGAGATCGCCATCGGTCATCTATTTTTTTGAAGGACAAACTTAAATATACGTTATGAAAAAACTTTTACTTTCCTGTGGAGGACTGTTTCTGGTGTCCGCCGCTTTGTCGGCTCAGACTCCGGAGTATTTCTCCTCAGACTTTGAAGCGGAATCCTCCATTTCGTCAGAGTGGGTTCAGTATGGTGCCGAATCTTCGCCAGAAGGCTCATACGCCGAGCAGTTCCCCAATTACGGACCTGGTCACTATTATTCGCTGGTGAACCTGTCGGGCGACGTCGCCGCCTGTTCTCCCTCCCAGTTCGCGTCTGGCACTTCTGACCAGTGGCTCATCACTCCGGAAATCCTCATTGAGGATGACCTCGCGCTGCTCAACTTCACGGCTTACGTCCTGGGCAACAATACCCGCAACCGTTATAAGGTCCTCGTGTCAGAAGGGGGCGCTGAGCAGGCTGACTTCACGAAGGAGCTTGTGTCGGCCACCATCACCGGCCAGTCAGCGGCCCTCGCGTCTGCAAACCGTAGCGCCGTGCTTGAAAACTATAAGGGCAAGAACGTGCGCCTCGCTTTTGTGAACAGCGGCAATTCTGCAGGTATCATGGGTTTCGGCGACATCAAGCTGGGACAGTATAACCTCAGCTATGATGCGGCTGCGATAGAGCATTACGTGGTGACGGGAGAGTCTGTGAATCCGGAGTTCGTCATCCGTCTCTCCACTCCTGTGGCGGCCAAAGGTGTCACGGCTGAACTGACTACTGAAAACGGTTACAGCTCCCTTTTCACCAGCGATTACAGTTTCGGTCCCAACATGGCCGGCTCACACACCATCGCCTTCCCCGATGCGTTTGAACTCGGCTCGAAGTCTAAAGTCGCCTTCACGCTGACCGTGACCCCCAACTTCGACGGCGCGCGTCCGACGGTCCTCGAGGGCTATTTCTACCGCGCTCCTTTCGCTCCGGTCGCCCTGATGGAGGATTATACGGGCACATGGTGTCAGAATTGCCCCCGTGGCATAGCTTTCCTCAGCTACTATAGTCACAATTACGGGCGTTCTGCCGGCGAGGGTAATTTCATCGGTGTTTCGGTCCATGTGGATGACGTTATGGCCAACGACGTGTATACGCAGCTGAACGCGATCTGGTCTGCCGAAGGCATCCCCACGGCGATTCTCAACCGAAGCAAGGAGGGTGATCCGGCCACTTTGGATGTCAAGGCTGTTCTCGAAGAGAACTCACCCGTAGAGCTGCGCATCTCGAAGGTTGACCTTGCGGATGATGCCTTTACGGTCAACTATGCCGTGGCCACCTGCTATGACACTGAGAACGCGGATTTCAAGGTCTTCGCCTATCTTCTTGAGAACGACCTCATAGAAAATAACGCCCAGTATGTGCAGAAGACGGCTTACGGAATCTACAACGAGGAGTATATCGCCGAAACATACGGCGAGGCGCTGGTGCCCTATTTCGCCAACTTCATCAACCGTCCTTACGGAATCGTTCCCCCGGCTGAAATGCCTCACAATGAGATTGCCCGCGGTGTGTATCCGGACATTACCGGCGGTTTGTTTGGCGGAGCGATGCAGTCGTGTCTCTACAAGGAGGACTCTTTGAGCTTCCGTATGCCCGAAACCGTAGTCAACAAGGATAAAGTCGTGGTGGCTGTGCTGCTGACCGATGCTAACTCAGGCAAGGTCCTTGCCGGAGACCAGCTCCCGCGCGATCGCTTCAACGAGCTCATCTACGCTGTCTCGTCAGAACCGGTTTATCCCGAGGGCTTCGACCCGACTCCCTCGCTCGTCAACGAGGTCTCGGCTGAGATTTCAATCGAGCTGACAAACGGTCAATTGCAGCTGACCGCCCCCGAGGCTGGCTATGTAACCGTCCACGCAGTAGACGGCACCTGTCTCTATGCATCTCCGGTGAAGGAGGGCGTCACCTCTCTGAATCTGAACTACGCCGGCCCGGTCATCGTCAAGCTGACAACCCCCACCGCAGTAGCAGTCGCAAAATACCTCCTCTAATTCCCTCCCACGAGAATACAAATAAGAATGTCAAGTTTTTGCATGCAAAAACTTGACATTTTTATTTGACTGAACTGGATAGGTGTGACTGAAAATCGATGGCCTGATATGCAAACAGCATATCAGGCCATCTTGTTGGTAGGGTTATATCCCGGTTTTGAAGCGCGGGATTTGGGCGGTCAGACGCTTTTGGGCTACGGGTTACTTCTTGAAATAGCGGTCGAGCTCGATTTTTTCGATTTCAGCCTGCCTGAGCTGCTTTTTCGACGGCTTGGCTGACTTGAAGAGGTTCTGAACGGCAGCGCGGTTGTTTCCGGGATGGAGCGTGAAGGTCATAATCTTGGTATGGTCGCCAGATCCACAGGTCGGTGCATAATAGCCCGAGGCCGGATTGCCGTACTCGCTGTTTTCGTTGCGGATGATCTCACCCTGATAACGGGCTACCACTGACCATTCACAGCCTACGGAGGTATCGCAGTTTGACCACATGTTCACTTCAACGGTATACACACCGTCCTCAATCATCTCAGCCGGTATGAAGATATTCTCATTGTTGAGGTTGTCAATTACGCAGCCGGGGTTGGAGTCGTGGTCGAGGCCATACTCAATCTCTTCACCGTCGATGTATGCGATACCGCCTCGTTCGGCATAATAGATATGCTGGCCCGAGGGCGTGTAAAGGTGAAGGTCTACGTCCTTGGCTGTGGAGAAGGTGAGGTTGATGTTGAGGTCGCCAGACTTACTCTCTACATAACGCACGTTCACGTCGTAGGCAACGGATTTTGTTCCGTCCGGCTTGCGTCCGCAGATCTGCATCTCCATGTCTTCGGAGAAGTTGGTGCCGTAGAGGATGGGTATGGTATACTCGTAGCCCGAACGGGTCACCTGATTTTCAGGAGTGAACTCCCAGAATCCGGGGACACCTTTCACGCTGAGCTCAAAGAGCTTGTAGAGCTGGTCGCACTTGATGGTGATGAAGTTGAGGCCTCCGGCAAGGGCACGGTCGTTGGCCGAGATCTCAAACGGGTCGGAGGCATCGGTGCCGGGAGTGAACTCCTCATTGACGAAAGAGGCGTTTTCGATGGCGAAATACTCATCGGCATATTCTTCGGCTACAGTCTGGTCGTCCCAGGGCATGATCTGTCCTGTACCCAGAACGATCTGTCCGTTGATGAGCGAGACGTTGAAGCTGTACTGACAGCCGGAGATGAACTCGAGACGAGTCGGGGTCTTGATTACGAACTCGCGGCCGTTGAGGGTGGCCTTGACAAACTCAGCACCTGCCTCGAAGCTCTGGGCCGGGATGATGACAGAGTAGCTGGTGGCGCTCTCCTGATAAGGCTTGACGTTGATTTTGGAGCCGGAAGCGTCAGCAACGTATGTGTGGGCGTTCAGGTCAGCCTTGACGTCGCCGTATGCGTTGAGAAGCTCAAGCGATACGTCGCCGGCGATGTTGAAGCCGCTGACGTTCACTACAAGGCGAGTCAGACGGTGATAGAACTTGAGGTCCACGTCAGTGCCGGACTGAAGGCCGGTGGTGACGGTGCAGAGGTCGCTGGCGGCCTGGAGCTCGTGGGTGGTCTGGTCAGAGTTGACCGAGAAGGTAAACTCTTTTGCACATCCGGCCTGGTAGGGGTAGACGGCATAGTAGGCCATGTCTTCCTCTACCTCCTTGATGATGCCTTCACCTTCGGGCTGGAAGCGTTCGCCGTTGAAGACGTAGCGGACGTTGTCGGCGAAGTTGCTCTCTTTCAGTGAGAGGTCCGAGCCTTGGGGAAGAACGGCGAAGACTCCGATGGCGTCACCGTTTTCAAATTCGGTGGCTGTGGAGCGTGCCGAGGGGGTGAGGGTTGCGTGGAATGTCACTGTTCCGTCGGGAAGCTGCGGAGTGTCGGAAATATCGTTGCTGCAGGAGGCGAAACCCATACCTAAAAGGGCGATGGAGCATCCGCAGGATAAATATTTAAAGAGATTGTTCATGATGTTTATTTATTTCTGCGAATGAGGTCAAAGCTGTTGGTTCTCGTTTTGGTGGTCACGCGTTTGGGAGACATGAAGGTGGCGGGCCAGCTTGAGTTGACTGCGAGGCCGTCTTCATCCTTGAACACGCGATAGACGCCTTTGTCCATCAGGTAGTTTTCCGGGTCGTCGCCCTTGTCGACCATGACGAATGCGTACTGAAGGTTCTTGATGCCGTCAGGTGTCTTGGTGCCTGAGATGACCATGGCCTCCTTGGTGTAGATGCCGTCTGTTTCTCCCTCGGTGTCGAAGAATACGGAGAAGTTGTTGCCTTCACCGGAAATGAACGCGCCGTTGCCGATGGAGAATGAGGTCTGCGACACGGAGATGCGTGAGAAACTGATTGTGCGGGCAATCATGTTCTGGTCATAGAAGTTGGTGTAGATGCTGTTGACCACATATCCGGGCTCGAATCCGCCGTTGCCTTCGTCTTCACAGTAAACCGCAACGAGGGGATCCACGAAGTAGCAGCCCTCGATGTTGGGGGGATTGATGCCGTAGAAGATGTCGATATGGTCGTCAAGTTTCTCAAGGATGTCTTCCGGAACGACGTATGTAATTTCGGCGCCGGTGTTCCAGGGATAGATGTCGCCGGAGACGATGACGGGTTCCTCATTGATGACTTTGAGGACGATGTTGGTCTGACGGCCCGAGCCGAGCTCAATGTTGATGTTGTGTGAGAGGAAGTACTCCTTGCCGTTGAGGACGACGCGCACAAAGGGAGTGCCGGCCTGGATTGTTTTGGGGGCGACGATGGCGCGCCATGTGTTTGTGCCGTATTCGTTGGGGCGGATTGTGCTGACGTTGTCCTGAGTGGTGACGCTGACGCTGTTCAGGTCGACGGCAACGTTGGTGGCCATGTTGACGAACTCAACTTCCATTTCGCCGGCGAGGTGGTTGCCTTCGAGAGTGACCTGAAGGTTCGACAGGCGGTGGAAGAAGGTAAGGTTGGGACACGATTCTGTGGTGTAGCCGGTCGTGGAGGTGCAGAGGTCGCTGAGTGTGTAGTCGCTATACTCTCTCTGGTCTGCGTTCACGGCGAAGTCGAAACGGGGACCTGCCTCGGTGGAGTAGGGGTATACGGCGAAGTATGCGTAGCTGTCAGAGTCGCTCTTGTAGACCTGGGGATCTGAGATGAACTGCGCACCGTCGTAGCTGTACTTCTGGTTGTGGATTGCGTTGCCGGACTCGGCCAATACGACTTCAGAATCGGTGGCGTTGCCCTTGACAGCGAAGAGGCTGATCTGGTCGCCTGACTCAAACTCGGTCGCTGAGGCGCGTGAGAGGCCTCTGAGCTGGGTGGTGAAAGTCAGCACTGATTTCTGACTTTCCGGTTTTACCGGTTCTTCCGTTCCGGCTTCGCTACAACTGGCGAGAAGCCCTAAGGAAAGGAGACCCAGAGAAACACCGTAACAAAGTTGTTTCATAGGTTATGGTTTAATTTGAAAATATAGGTTCTTTCTGAGTTGTGTCTTTCGCCTGTAACTGAGACTGATTCTTCAGTGGTGTCCGTTAAATTTTTAAGAACCTAAATCGCCGGTTGCCGATTCTGTTTTATCCCTAAAAAAGTAAAGAACGTGTTCTTTAAACCGCAAGTAAGAATGATGAATATAAAGGAGAGGAAGATAAGCCAACGTCACGGTGTGATCCACAACGAAAGCAAAATTAGATAAAAAAATCGAATTTACAAAAATTAACCCACCTAAATTGATATAAATTAAGAAAAAAAAGAATTTGTCAGGGGCTAATGACTCCCCTACGCTTCTGGCTGGAACGTGGATGAGCGGATTCAACGGACCGGTGTCTTGAGGCCTTCGTGCTTACGAAATGAAAGTAATATGTAGGGAATTTCTATGGGTTAAATATGTCAGCGAACGGGTGTCCGGAGGCCTTCGCGATTGAGGATTGTGTTGGGGAAGATGGAGGATGCCTCGGTTAGGAATTGGGTGTCGTCTTTGTAACGCGAGGAGTAGTGGCCGGTGAGGAATCGGCCGACGCGCGCGTCGCGGGCCACCATGGCTGCCTCTTTGGCGGTCGAGTGTCCCCGCGGTCCGGCAAGGTGTGCATCCTCTTCACAGTATGTCGTTTCGTGGAAGAGAAGGTCCACGCCTTCGATTTTTGGAGCCAGGTCGGGCATATAGGCGGTGTCCGAGATATGCGCGTACTTCCACGGCGCCGTCGGGGGTGTTGTCAATACCTCGTTGGGGATGACGGTCCCGTCGGGCTTGACAAAGTCTTCGCCGGCCTTCAGTCGGTTCATCATGAAGATGGGCACTTCATGAAAACGGCACATTTCGGGATTGATATGGCGCAGACCCTGTTTTTCCTCGAAGACATAACCCACGCAGTCCACGCGGTGCTTGAGGGGTATGGTGCGTACGGTGAACGATTTATTCTCGAAGATGACCGCCTCCTCCCTCGGGTCGATGACATTGAACTTGACCTCGAAGGGTGTCTCGCGGTTGAAGTAGTTGAAGATTTGGGTCAGAATCTCCTTCCCCTCCTTGAAGGTGTGGATGGTCAGACTCCCCCCTTTCATCCCCAATGCAAGGGTCCCAATGAGTCCGGGCAGACCGAAGACATGGTCCCCGTGAAGGTGTGTGAGGAAGATATGCCCCAGACGGGCCACTCCGAGGCGCTGACGCTGAAGTCCCTGCTGGGTCCCCTCGCCACAGTCTATCATGAAGAGGTTGCCCCGCACGTCGAGAACGCTCGAGGAAGGCTGGTGGCGCAGCGTCGGTTTGGCCGACCCGCACCCTAACGTATGCAGGACAACTTGGTTACTCATCAGATTTTGCGCTCCATCTGTGCATAGTCTTTCGCGAGGCCTCCCGTTCCGGTCTCTTTGTAGAGCGATGGGAGGTCGTGGCCGGTCTGCTTCATCACCTGCACGAGCTTGTCAAACGAGACACGGTGGTTGCCGTCGGTGAACGATGCGTATATGTTCGCGTCGAGGGCGCGTGCCGAGGCGTATGCGTTGCGTTCGATACATGGAATCTGCACAAGGCCGCAGACCGGGTCGCAGGTCATGCCGAGGTGGTGTTCGAGACCCATTTCGGCGGCATATTCAATCTGGGCCGGACTGCCGCCGAAGAGCTGGCTGGCAGCGGCGGCCGCCATGGCACAGGCGACACCGACCTCTCCCTGACAGCCGACGTCCGCTCCCGATATGGAGGCGTTCTCCTTGACCACGTTGCCGAAGAGTCCGGCAGTGGCCAGGGCGTTGAGCATCTGTTTTTCGGGAAATTCACGACTCTTCCAGAGATGGTAGAGCACACCAGGCACAACGCCCGACGAGCCGCATGTAGGCGCGGTGACAATCTTGCCGCCCGAGGCGTTTTCCTCACTGACGGCGAGTGCGTATGAGAAGACCTTTCCGCGAGTCTGGAGATTGTCACGGTATCCTCCGGCCTTGACATAATATGACCAGGCCTTGCGCTGAAGGTTAAGCGGGCCGGGAAGGCGCCCTTCCTGACTCAGGCCGCGTTCCACGGCATCCTTCATCGTGTTCCATACGTCACGCAGGTGGTCGTATATCTCCGGGCCTTCCGTCTCGATGACATATTCCCAGTATGAACGACCCGTGCGCTCGCAGTAGGCCATTACGTCGGTGATGGTCGTGTACTCATAGATATGTTTCTTCTCGGTGGGTTTCATGCCCTCCTCTTCAATGGCGCCTCCTCCGACAGAGTAGAAGGTGGTGTCGCCCATGACCTCGCCCTTGTTGTTGAAGGCGCGGAACTTCATCCCGTTGGGGTGATAGGGGAGGAAGATGTCGGGTTGCCAGACGATTTCGACCGGGTGTTCCTTACTGTCGAGCACATCAAGGATAGCCTTGTCCGTCATGTGGCCCTTTCCGGTCGCGGCTAACGAGCCGTAAAGCGTCACCTCGAAGCGGGAGGCTTCCTTATTTCTGTCGAGAAATATCTCCGCGGCCTTGCGGGGACCCATAGTGTGGCTTGAAGAGGGACCGATTCCGATCCGAAACAGTTCTCTGAGTGATTCCATGCCACAAATTTAATAATTCTCAACGACTTTTCCCCATATTCACCTCATAAAATTGCAGTTATTTGTCAGTTCAATTTTCATAAACAACACATTTTCAGAATTCCCAGATGTTTAGGAATACTCGTCCCGCTGTCAGAATGAATAACTGCGGTCAGAATGAAAATGGCCTCGTGTCCGATTAGGGACACGGGGCCTGTCAACTATGAAGTAAGGAAATGATATCCGTTGTCTTGCCGGTTGTCCACCCGTTTTCCATTTCGGAAACTATCGGGCAGGTGTACGGGCTTAACCGAGGATGGGGGCGATGAGGTTGGTCACTATCTGTTCGAACTCAACGTTAACCGCCGACTGGTAGAACCAGTCGTAGATCGGGCTCACGAGACCGAAGAAGACGATGCCGAGTGTGCAGAGGCAAAGTCCGACCTTTTCGCAGCGCGGTGCCTGGAAGCGGCCGATGACCGGCTCGTCAGGATTGATCCACATGGCCTTCACAACAAGCAGGTAGTAGTAGAGCGAGATGATGGTGTTGATCAGCGCTACGAGAACGAGCATGTAGAGTGCCCAGGAGTTGGTGCTTGTCACAGAGGTGAAGATGAGGATCTTCGAGAAGAAGCCTGCGAAGGGAGGGATACCGGCCAGTGAGAACATGGCCAGTGTCATGACGAAGGCGATGACGGGATTGGTCTTGTGGAGTCCGTTGTAGTCGTCCATCGATACGCGGCCGGTCTTGTCTTCGATTGTCTGAATCACCGCAAAGGCGCCGAGGTTGGAAACGACATACACGAAGATGTAGAACATCATCGAGGCGAGACCGAGGGCGTTGTCAGCGATGACACCGAGCATGATGTAACCTGCCTGTGACACTGACGAGAAGGCCATGAATCGTTTCATGTTCTTCTGACGCATCGCGAAGAGGTTGCCGACTGTGATGGTGGCGATGATGACGGCGTAGAGCATCCACTCCCAGGCGTCGCTGTACACAGTGCCGAAACACTGGGTGAAGATGACGAAGAAGGCGAAGGCAGCGGCACCTTTAGAGACTACCGAGAGGTATGAGGTAACCGGAGTGGGAGCGCCCTGGTAAACGTCGGCGGTCCAGAGATGGAAGGGAACGAGCGAGAGCTTGAAGCCGAGGCCGGCGAGAACGAAGGCGAGGGCACAGAGGAGAAGTCCGCTCATCTCACCGTTCATCAGGTTCATGGCGATATCGTTGAAGTAGAGCGAGCCGCCTGAGAAGGCATAGACGAAAGAGAGGCCCATCAGCATGATGGCTGAGGAGAAGACTGCAGTCAGGATGTATTTGATGGAGGCTTCGACGCTTTCGTTTCTCTTCTTGTCGAAGGCTACCATGGCTGCGATGGGAAGTGACGCAGACTCGAGGCCGATGAGGAAGAGGAGGAAGTGGCGCGAAGAAATCATCAGGTACATACCGAAGAGGGTGACAAACAGAAGTTCGTAATACTCACCCTTGCGGGTCTTGAGGTCTTCAGAGTCGGCCCACTGTGAACCTTGAAGCAGGACGAGGAAGGCACCGACGTTGAGGACGCACTTGATGGCCTTGCAGGTCTGGTCGTTCACATACATGCCGCCGAAGATAGGCTCGGGACAAGAGGGGAGAATCCAGATGGCGACCGTAGCAAGCAGGGTGCCGATGGCTGCCACTTTCGTGATGAAGCTGTTGCTGCCGGCGACATGGTGTGTCTGCTTCGAGAAAGTATCGATAAGAAATATGATCAGGAACAGTCCGAGAACAATCAGCTCCGGGAGCATGTGTCCGAATTGTGAGTAATCCATTGTTAGGTTATATTTGGTGTTGACACCGGTTTCACATTAGACAGCTGCCTGGATCGCAGAAATGATCGGAGTGAAGCTGTGCTGAATTGTCTCGTTGATCCAGTTGGGGAAACAGCCGATTCCGGCAATGCAGACGATGAGCGTCACGGTTGCCAGACGCTCGAACCATGAGGCGTCGGTCAGCGAGAGGTGGTGATCATCATAGACAGGGCCGAGAAGGAGTTTGCCGACAACACGGAGGATGTAAACCGCGGTGATGACGATCGAGCAGGTGGCTGCGATGACAAAGATACGGTGGAAGAGGTCTGAGTCCTGGAAGGCACCGAAGAAGATTGTCATCTCGGCTACGAAGCCCGAGAGGCCGGGAAGACCGAGAGAGGCGAAACCGGCAATCATCCAGCATACGCCCAGGTAAGGCATGATCTTCATCAGGCCGCCCATCTGGCGGATGTCACGCGTGTGGGTACGTCCGTAAATCATACCGATGAGGGCGAAGAAGAGGGCTGTCATCAGACCGTGAGAGAGCATCTGAAGGATAGCACCGGTCATCGCCGTGCAGTTGAGCATCAGGATGGCGAAGAGCACCATGCCGCAGTGTGACACCGAAGAGTAGGCGTTGATATACTTGAGGTCGGTCTGAACGCATGCGGAGAATGCACCGTAGACAACCGAGATGCCTGTGAGGATGAGGAAGATCCATGCCAGCTCCTCAGCGGCCTGAGGCATGAGGTAGATAGCCACGC